>JAOUPZ010000163.1 GCA_029879595.1 Deltaproteobacteria bacterium
AACGGAAACCAGCATCAGGGGGAGAACCATCTCGTAGCCCCCGGTGATTTCCAGAACCAGGAACATGCCGGTGAGGGGGGCGTGCATCAGCCCGGCCACCATGCCCGCCATGCCCACCAGCGAAAATGCCGAGGGGAGCGACCATGCAGCCAGGGGAAACAGGGTCTTGAGGGAAACCCCAAACCCGTAGCCCACCCCGCTGCCCAGCACCAGGCTGGGGGCGAACACCCCGCCGGAACCGCCTGACCCCAGGGTGATGCAGGAGGCGAGATACTTCAGCAGGATGAAACCTCCCACCCATAAAAGGGATGCCCCCGGCAGGCCCGACAGAAATCCCTGGATGGCCAGGTAGCCATCGTGCAGGATGGAGGGCATGAAAAATCCCGCCAGGCCCACCAGCAGGCCCCCCAGGGCCGCCCGGACCCAGACGCTTTTCACAGCCTTGTGCGAGACCTTCTCCACCGTCCTCAGCCCGTTTTGAAACAATACTCCCAAAATCCCCGTGCACACCCCCAGCACCACCACGGCCAGCAGATCCAGGGTTCCAAAGCTGACCACATGGTGAGAAAAGGCCACCTGGTTACCCAGCACCAGCCTGCTGAACTGGGTGGCGGAGACTGCCGCGATGATGGTGGGGAGTATGGAAAGCGCGGTCCATTCTCCCAGTATGACCTCCAGCGCGAACACCGTTCCGGTGAGGGGGGCATTGAAGATCGCCGCCACCGCGCCAGCCACCCCGTAGCCCAGCAAAAGGGTCCGGCGCCGCTCGTTGAACCGGAACAGGCGGCCCAGGGAACTGCCGATGGCTCCCCCGCTTACGGCGATGGGGCCTTCCAGGCCGGCGGAACCTCCGCTGCCCACCGTCAGAAAACTGGATATCAGGCGGGAATAGATCATATCGAAGGGGACATGCCCGCCCCCGAAGGATACGGACCTGATCAATTCGGGGACCCCGTGGCCTGATTTATCCTTGAGTATGTAGTTCAGGAACAACGCAGAAAGGCCGGCCCCCAGTGCAGGAAAAAGAATCAGCCACCAGTTACCCTGCATTGACTGAAACAGGGAGATTATCCAGTGGACGGAAAGACTGAGGACCACCGCCGACAGGCCGCTGGCCAGTCCCACCAAAACCGCCAGCATCATCAGCATTGCAGCTTCGCGGGGTGGGGTCCGGTGCACACGCCGCCCTACGCGGTCGGCATCCGGCCCCGGTACTTCAGCTGCCGGTCTGTTCGGGAAAGGCATCGGCGATTTTCTCCAGCAGATCGCTGCGTTTGGGAGCCGAGCGCAGCATGCTTTGCATTTCTTTATTGTTGACCAGATGTGACACCTGGGAAAGCAGCTTCAGGTGCCCCTTGACGTTATCGCACAGCAACATGAAAAGAACATGCACCGGTTGTCCATCGACGGCCTGAAAGTCGATCTGATTGTCCAGGAAAAATATCCCCACGGCCGGCTCGCCCAGCCCCCAGTCCCTGGGGTGCCGGGGATGAGGAATGGCAATGCCGCTGCCAATTCCCGTGGAGACCAGTTCTTCACGTTCCAGCAGGGTCTGGAGCAGGGCTTCTTTGAGGGATGACGGAGAACCTGTTCGCAGAGGGAACAGTTGTACCGCCTGGGCGATTACTTCCCGGGAGGTTGAACCTTCCAGCTTGTAATGGATTCCGCCGCGCAACACGGCCCTGTAGAGATTTACTTCATCGGGCCCTGCCTGGTGGATTCCTTCCGAGCTCGCGCCGATTCTCTTATAACTGGCCCAGTCTTTCAGCTCATCCTGGTTGAACCGGTACTGTCCCTGGAAGCGATAGGTGGGAATCACCCCCTGCCGTATCCAGCGGTATATGGTTTTTTCAGAAACCTTCAGCAGTTCAGCTGCGTCCCTGACTGAAAGATCGGACAATTTGCCTCCTCACCCGACTGGACTTTTAAGGACATCATTCTCTTGCTTTTCCTATTTCCGCCCTAAGACCTGAGAATGTCAATCTCAAACAGGCCCGGAAACGAATAAAGAAGGAAACACCCCGCCGAGCCCCCTGTGCAAACGGCGCTCAAGAGCCCGGCAGAAACATCTCAAAGGTGGTGCCCTTTCCGGAACGGGTGGTCAGGCGCAGCCATCCTCCCCTGGATTCCACTTTTTTGCGGATAGCGGGCAGGGTGATCCTGCGTTCCCCCCCCCGCTGGCGGGCCGCCCCGGAAAGCTGTTCCTCAAACAGCATTCGCAGCAGTTCGCGCCGCCCGATCAGTTCGGCCTCATCCCTGCTGAAACGGCCCTGTTCTACCATTCCCCGCCGGACGTTTTCCAACTCCAGCCCCCGTCCATCATCCTTCACGGCAAAATAAACCCCCTGCTTTTCCACCCGTGCCTCCAGGGCTATGCCCGATGTTTCCGGCTTTCCCTGTCCGGCCCTGATCCAGGGCTGCTCGATGCCGTGCTCCAGCGCATTGTAAACAATGTGGGCCAGGATCGGTTCGGCGGTTTCCAGCAGTTCCCCCCTCATCATTTCCCGTGCCTGTGAGGAGATGTCTTCCTTCAACTCCACGTTCCTGCCATGGGCGCCCGCCCATGCCCGCACCATGAGCCGGATATTTTCCAGCGCCGCCTCCATCCCGGAAATCCCGTCTGCCCCCAGGGAGGCGTCATTCTGATTATTTTCCATTAGCCTTGCTCCCTCATTTTCAAGTTCCGTTGCCGGGGGTGCCCCGCCGGGTTTAATCCCTTGCTCCGCAGCCTGGCGTCCCGCCTTGAGCGAATCCACCATACTCCCAAAGGCCGTGCCCAGAATTCCCACCTCGGACCGGCCCGCGCCGGATGGCAGTTCCACCTCAAGATTCCCCGCCGCCACCTCACGGCTGGCCTCGGCCAGCCGCAGCAGAGGCCTGATCCGCCTGGCACCCAGAGCCCACCAGATGAACACCCCCCCCAGCAGCGCCAGCGAAAGCCCGATGATCAACCGGTTTTTCCGGGCGCTCACCGCCTCTTCAAGCGTGGCCGCATCCCTTTTCAGCACAAGGGCCGCCGCCACCCGGCCTTTGAAAACCAGGGGCCGGGCCAGCTGAAACTCCCCTCCCTTTTGCGCCGGGGAATAAAGGCCCGTGCCGGGTTTGTTCTCCTTAGCGGCCTGGGCCAGGATGCCGGGCCAGTCCCGGGGCAACAAATCCGGGCCCAGTCTGGCACCAATGGCATATCTGCGATTGCCATCGGCCAGGTGAGTTATCTCCCCTGCTGCGCCCAGTTTCAGCAGCAGAGCCACGTCCAGGTCGTATCTCTTTTTTATTTCCCCCAGGGACTGCACCAGGCCCTCATACTCCGGCGTGTCATACCAGATCATGCTGTTGACGCGGATCACACTTCCGCCGTCAATGAGCAGGGCTCCCATGTCCGAGGCCATTTCCAGCCTTGTTTTTACACCCTCCCGCATCACCCGTTCCATGTCGTCCAGGTACATGCTGGAAAAAGGAACCATGATCAGCAGCAGCAGAAACAGAAACACCACTATGTTTCCGAATACAAGCGAACTGAACAAACGGATAATCCCCGACAATTTACGGCCTCCTTTTCCTATGAGCTTATTCCTATGAGCTTATTCCTATGAGCTTATTACTATGACCTGTTCCTATGACCTGTTACTGCCCCCCCCTGTTGCTGCCTCCTGGGGCATTCCCCTGGGGCTTTCCCCTGTGACCAGCGCCGTTTTTTCGCTCATGTGGCAAGCGCCGGCCCTGCATTTTCTTTATGCCGCCCTTGGCGGCTGTATTCTGATATTCCCCCCTCCCTGCCGCCCCCAGGCCCTAGCATATACCACCGGCGGCCCTGAACAAAACCCTTCGCCCCTTAAACTCCGGTTTGTCTGTGCGCCCCCGGATGAAGTATATTGATGGACTGGGCGCGCTATACGGGTTCAGGGGCAAGGATGCCTGACGCCATGGCTCAAAGCCGCCCGAAACAATCAGCAGCGATGACCCCACCGGTTTCCGTGACGGCCTTACATGAGCGTCGGGAACCTACCCCGTGGAGAATCCGATGGCGAAACATATTCTGCGCCGGCTGTCCCCGGCATTGGCTGCCTTCCTGGCAGTCTGCATTTTCTCTCCGGCCCGTGCCGATCACAAGGAGGTGGAGCATACCTGGAAGCGGGTGTACTACGGCACCCTGGACGGAGCGGAAAGCCTGATGTTCATCGAGCGTTTCGACCGCGCCAAGCCATCCCTGGGTGACCTGGACGGCGATGGCGACCTGGACCTGATAGTGGGCCGTGGGGATGGAAAACTGATGTACTTCCAGAACCAGGGCAGCCGGAGCAAGCCTGATTTCCGGCTGGTGAACGAATCCCTATCCGTTTTGCCGCCGGCAAGGGGCAATATCGGCGGGGAGCCGCTGTTGCTGGATGTGGGGGCCAACTCCGCCCCCGATCTTAGCGATGTGGACATGGACGGCGACCTGGACCTTTTCGTGGGCTCCGCGGACGGCAAACTGCTCTGGATAGAAAATCAGGGCAACTCGCTGCTGCCCGTGTTTCGTCTGAAGAATCCCGACCTGCTTTCCGGCAGGTTCGGAAACAACATCGCCCCCCGCTTCGCCGACCTTAACGGGGATGGACAGGCCGAGCTTTCCCTGGGAAATGAAGCCGGTGAGTTCTGGATCATCCAGAACCAGGGCAACCGCGGCCAGCCCATGTTCTGCGTGGATGAGCAGCCCCAGCGGCCCTGTACCGCCGCCCCGTTGCTCCTGGGAAAGCTGGAACGGGCCGATAACGCCGTGCCGGCCTGGGCGGACTGGGACCAGGACGGCGACCAGGACCTCTTCGTGGGGCAGAGCGATGGCAAGATCGTGCACTGGAGAAACATCGGCACCCGCAACAAGGGCGCCTGGGAGGAAATGGAAAAAAGGTTCGAACTGCTGGATTCCGGCGGTTACGCCTCTCCGGTTTTCGCCGATCTTAACAACGATTCCCGGGCGGACCTGCTGCTGATGGCCGATGGGGAACTGGCGGCCTATTATGAACGCCGTGAGGGCAGCCAGGGCTTCCGGCTCTGGAACCAGAGCCGGAACCTTTTGCAGGTGCGCCGGCTGGGAAGCTCACAGAGCCGCATTCACCTCAGCGCCGGAGACATTGACGGAGACAAGAAGTCGGATATCGTGCTGGGCACCCGCAGCGGAAGGCTGCTGGTTTATAAAAACGTCGGCTCAGCGGATACGCCGGGATTCAAATCACCCTCCGAGCCCTTGCTGCCCACGCCGCACCGCTCATTTAGCGCGCCAGCCCTGGTGGATATCGACGGGGACAAGGACCTGGACATTCTGGTGGGAGGCAGCATGGGCCGGCTGGAGCTTATCGAGAACACCGGAAACCCCTCCAGGCCGGACTGGCGCTCCCGGGAACTGTTCTTTTCCAATATAGACGTGGGTTCTCTGAGCGTCCCGGTAACGGCTGATCTGGACAAGGACGGCGACCCGGATCTGGTGGTGGGAAACAGCCTGGGCAACATCGTGCTGTATCACAACTCAGGCAGCGCCCGCAGCCCATCCTTCAACCTGGCCACCATAAAGTTCGGCGGCCTGAAAGTACTGCCCAACGCATCGCCGGGCCTGTTTCACTGGGATCTCAAGGGTGAACCGGATCTGGTGGTGGGAAACCGCACGGGGACTCTGCTCGCCTCGGCCCGGGAACCGGATGTAAAACTCATATCATCCCGGGGATACTCGCCCATGAAGCAGGCCTGGAGCGGGCTTGGGGCGGGCGAGTACAGCGCCCCGCATTTCATCGACCTTTCCGGCGACGGCAAGCCCGACCTGCTGCTGGGAACCGGCTCCGGGGCGGTGCTGTACTGGCAGCTGGTATCCAGCGACAAGCCCCGGCCCAA
Organism: Deltaproteobacteria bacterium; assembly: GCA_029879595.1. Classification (GTDB taxonomy): domain Bacteria; phylum SAR324; class SAR324; order SAR324; family JACQKK01; genus JAOUPZ01. The sequence goes on from JAOUPZ010000163.1 coordinate 5,863, forward strand.
GCCTCCCAAAGCCTCGCCCCAGGCCAACGTGGTGCCCGATGCGGTTGCCGGCCTGGAACAGGGGGATCTCACCACGGGCCTGGAGGAAAGCCCGGGAACCATCGGAGGCTCGCAAACCGGATCAGGCCGGGAGGGCCCAATGGGGCTTGATCCGGTGTTCAATCTGGAGGCCTCAAGCCTGGAAAAACTGCGGCTGGGCAAGGGGACCAAACCCGCCCTGGCCGACCTTAACGGCGATGGCAGGCTGGATCTTGTGGTGGGAACGGCCGATGGGAAGATCCATGTGCTGCAGCAGGAGGGCTCCCGGGAAAATCCTGAGTGGAAACCCGTCCGCCGCGAAATCTCCCAGGCAACCCACGGCCAGCGCCCGGCTCCGGCCTTCGCCGACCTGGATGGTGACGGTGACCTGGATCTGGCGGTAGGCAACGCCAATGGAATGATTGTGTACTGGGAAAACACAGGCTCCCGAAAAAATCCCCGGTTCGTTTCCCACCGCGAGGCCCCCCTGTCCCGCAGGGCGGGCCACAACGCTTCGCCGGGTTTTGCCGATGTGGACAGCGATGGAAAGCTGGACATGCTGGTGGGAAACCTCAAGGGCGAGATAATGTATTTCCGGCGGCTGGATGGAAAAACCCCGGTCTTCAACCTGGAACAGAGACGATTCATCGGGCTGGATGTTGGGATAAACGCAACCCCCACGGCCTACGATCTCACCAGGACCGGCAAGCCCTCCCTGGTGCTGGGGTCCGATCAGGGCCCGCTGACGGTGCTTTCGGTCACCGGCACCAACCAGCTCTACTCATCCGGATGGAAGAACCGCAATGACTACCTGGAGGGACTGAAGCCCCCTATGGGCTCCCACCCGACCCTGGGCGATATTGACGGAGACGGGGATGCCGACATGGTGGTGGGAAGCGACAAGGGGCCGCTGACGTTCTACCGCAACAACGCGCTTTCACATAACGAGGGAGCCCCCCGGTAGGGCTGCCGGCCCTGTTTTTCCGCGTCAGGGCAATAAACACAAGGGCGGACAAAGGGGCCTAGAGCACTTCTTTTTCCGCCTCCAGCACCGAAAGAGCCGTCATGTTGACCACGTCCTGCACCAGGGCCTCCTGGGAAAGCACGTTCACCGGCTTGTTCATTCCAGTTAGTATCGGCCCCAGAATCTCCGCATCG
>JAOUPZ010000164.1 GCA_029879595.1 Deltaproteobacteria bacterium
GAAGGTCAGGGCTTGAATGTCAGAGGGTTCTGAAATGAAACCCGTTCGACGCCTGCCGGTGCTGTCAAGATTATAATGCTATCTGAAAAAGACAGCCCTCCGCAATTGGGCTCCCGCAATTCAAGCCCGACTTATTCGTTGCGCAGGTTAACCACCGGGTCGGTGCCGGCGGCCCTTCCGGCAGGGTAGAGGGTCACCAGCAGGCAGATGATGAAAGATGTGCCGGTGATCAGGGCCAGATCCTGCCAGTCCACCCGCACCGGCAGGTGGCGGGCCAGGGGGAATACCCCCTGGGGCAGGGGCACAAGGTCGTATGTCTTGAGCAGCCAGCACCCCAGCAGCCCCAGGCTCAGGCCGGATAAGGTGCCCAGGGCGCCTATCCACACCCCCTGCATGAAGAACACCCGCCTGACCAGCCCCCTGGTGGCTCCCAGCGACATCAGCACCGCGATGGCCCCGCGTTTTTCCAGCACCAGCATCACCAGCGAGGAAATAATGTTGAAGAAGGAAACCACGATGATCAGGATCAGGATCAGGAACACCCCCACCTTTTCCAGCCGCATCACCTGGAACAGATTACGGTTTTCCTCCGCCCAGCCGGTCACCCGGTAGCCATCCCCCGCCGCCTCGATAACCGGGGCGGGGCTGGTGTCCAGGGAATCCATCCGCAGCCCGAAGCCCAGGCTGTTTTCCCCCAGGCGGAACAGCCGCCCGGCATAGCGGTGCGCCACATAGGCGGTCACCTCATCGGTGGCTCCCACTCCGGTCTGGAACACCCCGGCCAGCCGGAATTTTTTCATCAGGGGCACCGGGCCGATGGGGGTCATTCTCTGGGTGGTGGAAACCACCTCCACCTCGTCGCCCAGTCTGAGCCCCAGCCCCCGGGCCAGGTCCAGCCCCATAATGATTCCCGCCCGTTCCCCGGATACGCGGGGGACAAGCCGGGCCATGATTTCGCCGGGGGTAACCGGGGGCGCTTCCTCCAGGTCCAGATCCAGCAGAACCCGATCCCGCAAAAACAATCCCAACTGGGTCAGGTCAAGCTCGGCCTGCGGGTCCACTCCGCGCAGCACCACCGCCCGGAACTCATCGCTGTTGCGGATGAAGGCCTGCCGGGAGAAATACGGCGCCACGGCCCGCACTCCGGGCACGGCCTCCAGGCGCTGCTTCAGGGCCCGGGCCTCTTCGGCGGAAATGGTGCCCTCTTTGGGCATGACCCGCATATTGGGCACGGTGCCGGTCACGGCCAGCGTCATGTTCTCCCGGAAGCCGTTCATGACCGAAATGGCGATGATCAGGGCCGTAACGCCCAACATCACCCCCACCGCCGATATCCATGTGATGACCGAGATGGAGCGGGTCTGGCGGGGGGCCTTGAGAAACCTCAGTCCGATGTGGGATTCGATGCGCACGCTGTTATTCCCGGCTGATGGTTGGGATGGATGCCGGGCAGTTCCAGGCAGGAAAATTCTAGCACGACCACAGCCTGAGGCAAGGCGTGCCGTTGTCATGAGGCGGGTGTGTAACCGCCACCCCCGCCCAGCCTGTCTGGAGGGAGTAACAGGCTGGGCGGGGGTATGGGCGGGGGAACTGGAGTCGTGTCAATTGGTGCGTTGCTTAACGGCCAGGGCCATCTTGAAAAGCAGGGTCAGGATCAGCGCGCCCGTGGCGAAGATTCCCAGGGTGATGGTGATCTCGGTGCCGGTGGCCTGGTATTCGGTGACGTGCTCCAGGGGCGAGGGAATGAACCCGCCGATGACCAGTCCGATGCCCTTGTCCAGCCACAGGGAGATGAACAGCGCCAGGCAGGAAAGCTGTAGCACCCGGTCGTTGGTCCGGTTGCCGGGGAACAGCAGGGCGATAACCCCGCCCAGGCCCAGCACAAGGGAAATCCACATGAACGGCACCAGAGCGCCCTTGCCGTCCAGCCCGAAGAACAGGTAGTGCAGCGAGTGCTGGTGGCCCGGAATGCCTGAGTAGTACGCGGTGAAGAACTCCATCCCCACAAAGAAGAAGTTGACCAGCCCGGCATAGACCACGATGGTGGTCAGTTTGCTGATGGCCTCCCGGCCCGCGTCGAACCCGGCGACGCGCTTGAGCAGGAAGCTCAGCAGGATCAAAAGCGAGGGCCCGGCGGCAAAGGCCGAGGCCAGAAAGCGCGGGGCCAGGATGGCCGTGAGCCACAGGTGCCGGCCGGGCAGCCCGGCATAAAGAAACGCCGTGACCGTGTGGATGCTGACCGCCCAGGGTATGGAAAGATAGATCAGCGGTTTGATCCAGCCCGGCGGCGGAACGCGGGCCTTTTCCGCCTCCAGCACCACCCAGCCCCCGATGAGGTTCAGCACCAGGTAGCCGTTTAGCACGATAACGTCCCAAAACAGAATGGAACCCGGCGTGGGGTGCAGCAGGATGTTCAGCACGCGGGAGGGCTTGCCCATGTCGGCCATCACGAACAACAGACACATGGACACAGAGGCCACCGCCAGCCATTCACCCAGGATCACTATCTTGCCGAAGGCCTTGTAGTCGTGCAGGTAGTAGGGCAGCACCAGCATCACGGCGGAGGCGGCCACGCCCACCAGGAAGGTGAACTGTGCTATGTACAGGCCCCAGGAGATATCCCGGCCCATGCCCGTGGCTCCCAGGCCGTAATCGAACTGGTGGGCGTAACTGGCCACCCCGGCGCTGATTACCGCCAGCAGGAACAGTATCCACAGCCAGTAGTTCCGGCTTCCGCTAAAGACGCTCTCAAACATCGCCACCCTGGAAAATATAGTAAACCGAGGGGTTTGTTCCCAGCTCGGGCTTGCGCTGCATGGTGAGGTTGTCTGCCATCACCCGGCGAATCTCCGAGGAGGGATCGTTCAGATTGCCGAATACAAGTGCTCCAGACACGCAGGCTTCCACGCAGGCCGGCCCCAGGCCCCTGTCCACCCGCGAGGCGCAGAAGCTGCACTTTTCCACCACTCCCTTTTCCCGGGTGGGATAGTGCTTGTTGACTGTTTTGATAAAGGGCCGGGGGTCACGCCAGTTGAAGCTGCGCGAGCCGTAGGGGCAGCCGGCCATGCAGAACCGGCAGCCGATGCAGCGGTGAAAGTCCATGGCCACGATGCCGTCCGGCCGCTTGAAAGTGGCCTTGGTGGGGCAGACCCTCACGCAAGGGGGGTTCTCGCAATGGTTGCAAAGCGTGGGGATATCCCGGCCCTGGATGGACTGTGGAGCCAGGGCATGGGCCTGTCCGGGGAACACATTATGGTAGCCGTCCTTCCAGATCCACTTGATTTCATCCTTGGGGTTGTCGAAGGCCGGCACGTTGTGTTCGGTGTGGCAGGCCTCCAGGCATTTGGTGCAGCCCTCGGTGCATTTGGCGAGGTTGATTACCATACCCCGGCGGATTCCGCCATTGCCCGGCCCCTTGGGAGTGGAGGCCCGCACGGCCCGGCCCAGGAGCGCATCCAGGGCAGGAGCGGAGCCCAGCCCGAACAGGATGGCTGCTCCCAGTCTGGCGATAAGTTTTCTCCGTGCCTTGTCGATCACTGGTGGTCCTCCGGCGTGATATGGCAGCCCCAGCACCTGGGTCTGGCTCCGGCGTAGTCGTGGCATCTGTCGCAGAACTCCGACTTGTTGGAGTGGCAGTCCAGGCAGGTGTTGGTGAGGCTGATATTGAACTTTTTCCCGGTGGAACTGACATACTCCCTGTTCAGGTCCCGTACGGCCGAATCCCTCCATTCGTTCAGCAGTTGCATATGCCGGGCGCGCATAACCTCCACCGGCTCCACGCAGCTCTCCGTGCCCGGCTTGACCACGGACTCCGGGGGCGTTCCGGCATTGCCGGAAGGAGCCCAGAAAGGCAAGGTGGCCAGCGCCAGAAACAACGCCAGTCCCGGCAGCACTATTTTCTTGTCGTGCATGGTTATCCTGTCCTGCGGGTCTGCCAGCAGACCGTGATTCTGTTAATCTTCCTCGTCAATGTCGTCTTCGCGTAAATCCACGTCCCTTTCGTTCTCGCCATCCATCACCAGGGCGTTGCCGACAAGCTCATGCAGCCCGGTCACCCTTGTGCCCGGCACCCAGTAATCCATCAGGGTGGACAGGGTGGCCCGGTCAATGGCGCATATGGTGGCCAGGGTGTTCACATTGTGCCTGTCCTTCACATACTGCACGGCGTTGGCCCGGGGGAATCCTCCCCGCATGCGGATCTCCATGAACTCGTTGGTATTCAGCCCGCTGCCGGAACCGCAGCAGAAGGTTTTTTCACGGATGGTGTTCTCGGGCATTTCGTGGAAGTTCTCCACCACATGCTTCAGTACATAGCGCGGTTCCTCGAACATTCCCATGGCCCGCGCCGGGTTGCATGAGTCATGGAAGGTCGCCCGGATATGCCGGTTGCGGCTGGGGTCGAGCTTCAGCTTGCCGTGCCGGATCAGGTCGGCGGTGAACTCGGCGATATGCACCATCTTGGTGGAGCGGGCGTTTTCGAAACGGGTGCCGGTAATGGGCGAAACGGGTTCCTGGAGGAAGTCCGCCGGCCCGTTAAGGGTATCCATGTATTGATGCACCACCCGCCACATGTGGCCGCATTCTCCGCCCAGAATCCACTTTACACCCAGCCGTTTGGCCTCCGCGTACATCTTGCCGTTGAGTTTTTTCATCATCTCCGGGCTGTTGAACGAGCCGAAGTTGCCACCCTCGGAGGCATAGGTGCTGATGGTGTAGTCCAGGCCGATGTGATGGAACAAAAGCATGTAGCCCATCATGGTGTACACACCGGGGTCGGCGAAGATATCCCCGGAGGGGGTGATGAACAGGATCTCGGCGCCCTTGCGGTTGAAGGTGGGCTCCACCGTGATCCCCGTAATGTCCTCGATGTCGTCGGCCAGGGATTCCACCACCTGCTTGAAGGTGTGCGGCTCAATGCCCAGGTGGTTGCCCGTGCGCTCGCAGTTGGAAACCGGCTCCAGGATCCAGTTGATGTTCACCCCCAGCAGGTTGAGCAACTCACGGCCCAGCATGGTGAACTCGGCGGTATCTATGCCATAGGGGCAGAACACCGAGCAGCGGCGGCACTCCGTGCACTGGTGGAAGTACAGGAACCACTCCTTGATCACCTCAGGGGTGAGGGTGCGGCCCCCGGCCATCTTGCCCAGGATTTTACCGGCGCGGGTCAGTTCTCCCCGGTATATTGAGCGCAGCAGTTCGGCTCTCAACACCGGCATGTTCTTGGGATCGCCCGTGCCCAGGAAGAAGTGGCACTTGTCGGCGCAGGCTCCGCAGCGCACGCAGATATCCATGAACAGCTTGAGGGTGCGGCTTTTGTCCAGGCGTTCCTTCAGGCCGTTGATGATCAGCTCTTTCCAGTTTTCCGGCAGGTTCCAGTCCTCGTCCTCCGGGCTCCACTTTCTGGGGTTGGGGAAGTTGAGCCGTTCCAGGACTTCCGCCTTGGCGGGATAGCAGAAGTTGCCGGGCCGGACCTGCGCCTTGCTCCCCAGCCAGTCCTCGCCCTCCACTCCGCCGGGGAATAAACTGTCCTTGCGCTGGATGCTTTTCGCCAGTTCGTCTTTTTTCATGGGCGCGTCCGCCATTACTTTTCCTCTGCTCTCTGCGGCAGCGCCGGACGATGTTTCTGTCGGGCGGCCCTGCCATGTCGCTTAAAAAAAAATCAATCGCCGTCCAGCGGGATGCCCGCCTTGGTCATTTTTTCCGCAAATTCCTGCTCGTATTCCGCGTAGGACTTAATTTTCACCTGCGGGTTATGGGGGTTCACATGCCGCACGGCCCGGTTGTTGTTGGCCATGTTCCGGGTGGGGCTGAAGAACACCCCGCCCATGTGCATCAGCTTGCTGAAAGGGAAATAGGCCGCCAGCAGCGACACACAGAACAGGTGGATGTAAAACGATGTCGCGATGCCCTGCTGGGCCTCAAAGCGCAGTTCCACGATGGAGCGCATCAGGGCCTTCACTTTTGCCACGTCGGTCTTTATCCCGTTGCGCATCAGGACTCCCGTGATGCCTATGACCAGCAGCAGGTACAGGGGGAAGTAGTCCTGGGGCAGGGAGATATGCCGGATCTGAACGCTCAGAAACCGCCGGATCAGCAGAAAGGCCACCGCAAGCAGAAACAGGATATCGGTAAGGTAAAGCGTGGGCAGGCTCAGTTCAAGAAAGCCGTCCATTGATTCCAGGGCCGTGATCAGCCCCGGCACCGGCTCCAGGAAGAACCGGTAGTGCCTGAGCACTATGACCAGCATCGCCCAGTGCATGACCAGCCCCCCGGCCCAGAGCCACTTGTTGGAGCGGTAGGCCAGTTCCGGCCCCGGCCGCACCTCGGCGCGGGTGTTGCGGAACAGGGAGCGGAACAGCAGCACTTCCAGGGCCATCCGCAGCACGGTCTCCCAGAAGCCGGCCGGGCTTTCCAGCCGGTTGCGGGGGATGAAGTCCAGCGAGGGGGCCTGTCCGCAGGTGGTGGGTATCCGGTATGGAACGGGCAGCAGGGCCCACTGCACTATCTTGTAGGTGAAGCCGATCAGGAAGACCGAAAAGGCCAGTACGGGTATGATGATCCCGAACACAAAGGTCAGGTTTAACAGCTCAACGCCCACATAAACCCCCACTATCAGGGCCAGCAGTAAAATAAGGGGAGCGGTGTATTTCACGGGTGTATTCCTGTTGAGTGACGTTCAGACAGTTTGCACATTGGTTTATAGGAAATACGGAGGGATATCGAAGTGACTAAGTCACAAATTATGCCCGATAAGGGCAGAAGAGGGGGGCGGGGGCCCATTGGCCAGTAAGTTTTGTCCGGGGCTCTGCGGGCAGGGGTTGGTCGGGCTGTACTAATGGTCGGCTGTGATTTTGGTGCTTTTGGCGGTAGCGGGGAGTTGCCCGCCGATAAAGCTGGTGGCCGGATTTCTTGGCAGTCGGAAAGTTCTTGTGCAGGAAGCCTTTACCCCCCTTCCCCCTTTTATCAGAAAGCGGTGCCAACGCGGTATCGCCGGAATGGGTGATAAGCGGGTGATGGCCCGGCGGGT
>JAOUPZ010000165.1 GCA_029879595.1 Deltaproteobacteria bacterium
TCTCTGCGGCTGGCCCCCCGGCGAGCCCCCTGCGCACTTCCCTCGGCAAACCGGCCCGGAAACCAGACCCGAAGGCCTGGCCCGAAGGCCTGGCCCGGAAACCCGGCATACGGTTAATTTTTTCCGGATTTTAACCGATAATAAAATTGTGCGGCAAACGTTTATACAAAGGATTTTGCCGGGAGATCGAACCCGGCATGACATTGTCATGATTTTGGTATATACTTTACAGAAATGACAAGCGCAGACATGAACCTTAGGAGCCCATGGAAATGCCTTGCAGAAAGCTGTTGGAAAGGGTGCTGACGACAGGAGCCGCAGTCTGGGCAGTGCCAGTCTGGGCAGTGCTGTTTTTCACGCTTCTCCCGGGCAACCTGTCGGCCCAGGTGGCCGCGCCGGATTTTTCGGCGGGAACCGCCCGGTTTTACTCGCCCCGGGCCGGAGTGTTCAACGGCACAAGCCTGACCGCCGACAACCCGGCCGTCTCCCAGTGGAGAGAATCATCCCGGGTGGGCGGGGGGACCGTTCTGCACATGATGGGCTCCGATGACGGGGCCATGGGCTATCCGCTTTCCTTTGAGGGGGCCTTCGCGGGAGCCCAGTTGGTGGGCGAGAGGATATCCCTGTCCCTGGACCAGATCACGGTGCGGGACTCCGAGACCTTCCTGGACAATCATATGCGCCGGCAAAGGATCCAGGTGGGAATGAAGGTGGCCGAGTTCCTATCCTTCGGATTTGGAGGGGGGACCTACCGGCATAAAAAAATGGAAAAGGACCCCCTGGGCGGCCCGGACATCCCGGTGGAACTGGAAAGCTCCGATGAGCTGATCGGGTTTTCCCTGAGGATGAAGGAGGTGGTGTTTCTGGGTTATGGCGCAGGCCGTGAAAGCCTGACCAGATACGACAATGACCCGGCCAGCCTGAACCCGGAGCTGAACCTAGACCGACCGTTCTATCAATACGGCCTGGCCATCAGCACCAGGGGAAAGCTGCGTCTGTACCTGGCCGCCGACACCGAGGAACGGGAGGCCTTCCGGTTTGAAGGGGTCGAAAGATACGGCTTCAAGACCTTCACCGTTACGGTGCAGATAAAGGCCGGAGACTCGCTGATGGTGGGTGGATCGAAAAACAAGTGGCGGGCCAACATGGATAATCCCGGGCCTTTGATGCCGGAAAGTGAAACGGAGACCGCGGAGGCGGCCTGGGTGCCCAAAAGTGGCATGAGCCTGGGGACCAGGTATTCACGAACCACCACCGTGGAGTACTCACCGCTGCTGATGCGTGACGTGAAAAGCATCAACGCCACCCGGGCGGTCAGCGTGGGCTTCATGTTTTAAAAAAAGGGACAACGCCGGTCAGTCCACCAGCAGCAGGTTTTCCCGCAGAGAGTCTATTTCGCCGTTCTGCTTTCCGTTGAGTTCGGTTATCACATCCTGGGGGGTCAGATACACCTTGTTGCGCTCCTCCTCCTGCCGGCTCTGCTGGAGCTTCATATAAAGCTCATAGTTCTTGATGTATTTCCAGGCGTTGACCTGGGTGCCGTCCGTATCCTCAATGGTGATTTCCCGCACCTGTTCCTCCGTAAACCCGGATTCCCGGGCCATCTGTATCATCCGCTTGAGCTCGGCCACATCCAGGGTGGGAATTACCTTGAAATCCTTGAGGGACTCCGCGACGTTCTTCTCCCCGGCGGCCTGCTGGCCCATGATGGGCGGCGAAGGGGCGACCAGAAGGGCGCCCGCCGTAAGCAGGAGCGCCAGCAGGGGGCGCATGAATGCGCCGCCCCGGCGGTTTCCATTGTCGTTTATAGTTTTCATATTCACCGTTGTTCCTCGGTCCCGTTAACCCGATTATATCTCAATCCAGCAAGCCCGTCCCTGGCGCGTACCGGGGGCCACGGGTTGATCCCAGCGTTCATCCTCTCAGCCGCTCCACATGATGCCTGAGCCTCTCCACGCACCAGCGGATATCCTCATCGCTTGTGCGGTAGCCCAGGCTGATTCGCAAGGACCCGGCCAGCCGGTCCTCGCCGACGTCCATGGCCCGGAGCACATGACTGGGCTCCAGCGCCCCTGATGAACAGGCCGAGCCCGTGGAAACGGCAATGCCGTCCAGGTCCAGGGCCACCAGCAGGCTCACCGCCGACACCCCCGCGAACCCCAGGCTGGTGGTATTGGGCAGCCGGGGGGCCTCCGCGCCGTTGACATAGAACCCCTGCACACCGGCCAGTCCCTGTTCCAGTCCGTCCCGCAAGCCGGCCATCCTGGTGGAATTTATTTGCATGTTTTGCGCCGTCCACTCCGCGGCGGCCGAAAAACCCGTCGCCAGCACCACGCTTTCGGTGCCGGCCCGGCGGCCCCGCTCCTGCCCGCCCCCCAGGATCAACGGCGGCACGGCCCTGTTTTCCCGGACCACCAGCGCCCCGATACCCTTGGGACCGCCCAGCTTGTGCGCGGCCAGGGTAATGGCGTCCAGGCCCCACTTGCCAAAAGAAAGATCTATTCTGCCCAGGGCCTGCACGGCATCGGAATGCAGCATGACGCGCCCCTCCGGATCGGCCTTGCGCAGAGCCGCCGCCAGCCGCTTGAGGGGCTGCACCACGCCGGTCTCGTTATTGGCCGCCATTACGGACACCAGACGGGTTTCCGGGCGGAGCAGCCCGGCCAGGGCCTCCGTTTCCACCACCCCGCGCCCATCCAGCGGCAGGTAGCTGACGGCCACTCCACGCTGCCGGAGCCACTCCGCGCAGCGCATGATGCTGGGGTGTTCCTGGGGGCTGGTGATCAGGTGTGCTCCCGGCCCCCCGTCCACCAGGTGCCGCAGGATCATGTTATTGGCCTCGCTGCCGCCGCTGGTATAGATCACCTCGCGGGGGTGGCATCCCAGCACGCCGGCCAGCCGCGCCCGCATGGTTTCCAGGGCCGCCCGGGCCTCCTGCCCAAACCGGTGGGGGCTGGAGGGATTGGCGAATTCGCCCCCCGGCCCGTCCAGCAGGGCCTTCATTTCCCCGGCGGCCTCAGGCAGCAGGGGTGCTGTGGCGTTGTAATCAAGGTAGGTTCTGCGGTGGGGCTGGCTGGTCATGGCAAAAGGCGGGGGCAAGTGCCCCCGGAAAAATAAATCTGTGGCCGGGCCTGGTTTGGGGCCATTATACCACTTCGGTCAGGGTAAACAGCCCCTTGGCATGGCCTCAGGTGCTGATGATCCTGAAGTGGGACCGTTTGAAATCCCGCTTGTCCAGCAGTTTCAGGTAGTGCTCTGCCATGTCCACCGGGTTGTCCTGCCTGTTTTCGAACTCGCCCCGGCCGCAGGCCTGCACCAGACGGGAAAAATGCACCCGGGCCTCGAACAGGTTTTTTTCGTTGAAGGCGATCACACCCAGGTAGTAATGGGCTTCCGGGCAGGGGTCGGGACCGGCCAAAAGGCCGGTGAACAGGCCCCGGGCCTCCTCCACCTCTCCGATGTCCAGCTTGAACCGCCCCCATTCCAGCATCAGCGCCCCGCGCTCATCATCCCGGCAGCCCTCCAGCAGCCGCCTGAACTCCGCGGGATGCCTGGGCCCGCCATCGACCCTGGGAAACTGCACCAGGACAATGCTGGCCAGATCATGCCCGGCGTTTTCCTCCCGTTTCATCATGCGCAGCGCCAGCAGCTCGGAAAACAGCTCCGCCAGGAACCTTTCATCCGGCACCAGGGGCACGGGCCGCCCGCAGTTCTTGCAGTCCGGCTCGGTGGTACTCCACAGGTCGTTGGCCGTGGGCAGCCGGCGCTGTTCGATCCGTTCCTCATTCACATACAGCCTTTCCAGGCGATACTGATAGGCGCTCCCACAATCCGGGCAGGTCAGCCGGACGACCACCGCGCCGCCAAACGCCGCCTTTTGCTCCCGGGCCACGGCCGCTTCCTCGGCAAAGGAGGGCTGCCGGGCCAGCCGGGGGTAGGGACGCCCATGAACATCGCATATGAACCGGATCAGCTGCAAAAGGTCTTCCTCGCCCTCGCGCAGGTGCCCGTCCAGGGGCTCCAGAAACCGGATATCCGGGATATGGGTCATGTACTCCACAAAGGCGTAGTAATGACGGTTTATCAGCACCTGAAAGTTCGCCAGCAGTTCCGGCACAATCATGGTATCCCCGGCCCGGCGGAACACCTCCAGGGCATAATCCACCGCTTCCTCGCGGCCCGTGGCCAGGTATGAACCAAACCGTGAGCGCAGCAGCTCCAGCAGACGCTCCAGCAGGGTGGGCACCCGGTACAGCCAGGGCTGGGGCAGCACCTGCTCAAAGGGGTAGTCCACATCCTCCAGCTGTCCGGTGAACATTTTCCACAGGGCCTCCTTTTCCTCGTCCCGCACCCAGCCGGTAACCCCGGTGGGGTCGGTCCGCACCGCTACGGTGGCGCCCGGCCTGGTGGCGATCAGCTCCAGCACCCGGCCCATGAACTCCGGGGAGAGCAGGGGAGAGCTGTATATGCGGGTGATGCGCAGGGCGTTCTGTTCCGGCGCGGTCAGACACTCCCGCTCGATGCTGCGGAGCATGGCCCCCAGGGGCAGCGAAATCAGCAGGTGATACTCGGTCTCGCGCAACTTGATGATGCTTTCCTCCCAGTCGGCTATCCAGCCCCGGCAGCCCTGGATAAAGGCCCGTTCGCGCTCCGTTCCCTCGCCGCCCGGAAAAAAGCAGTCCATCAGTTCGGCGGAGACGGCATAGAACCGCTCCATCCCCTGGCGGTTGTTCCGACACTCCCCAAGCGCATCCAGCAGTTCACGGGCCCGGCCCTGGGCAGCTTCCAGCCCCAGCACCTTCAGGCACTCCTGATAAACGGTGCTGAGAGGATAGCCGCCGTTGAGGCGGGCCTGGACATAGCGCACCAGATGACTCTGCCCCACCGCCTCCACCAGGCGCAGCGAGAACTGCACGTCGCGGAAAAGCTCGCGGGCCTTGCCATAGGCCTGGGCCAGGCGTTCCAACTGTCGCGGGGTCTGGGCATGGGTGGCCAGAAGGCCGAAAATGGCGCTGAACAGGGAATGGTTGTGGGTAAACCTTCCCAGCAGGGCGTACACCTTCTCCCAGTTGCTGCGGTTATCGAAAAACAGGAGGCTCTCCGCCGCAGCCTCCAGCAGGGCCGGGTTGGGTTCCTCGTCGGTAAGAATGGCCTCCAGCCAGTCGTTGAGAAGTTTTTCCGCCGTTTCATGCCTCAGGCGTCCCAAAGCCACTGCGGCCAGGGGCTTCAGGGGCGAATCATGCTGTTTGAGCAGTCTCAGCAGGGGGAAGGCATACTGGCGCAGACGGTATTTCCCGATCAGGTTTATCGCCGATTCCCGGATTTCCTCCTGGGGTTGCTCCCAGAGCTGCTCCATGAACTGGTCGCAGTGCTCCTGCCAGCGGTCTATGAGGTGATACGCCGCCCACATCTTCACCTGGCTGGCGCTGCCGGCACGGTTTTCCGGATTGCCGGCAACGGGCTGATCCTGCAGGCGTTCCAGCAGAAACTCCAGCCCCATGAGATCAGACCCGCCGCCCTGGTCGGTGGCGGCCGGGCCTTGTCCGGCTTGTTCCTCCCCGCCCGGCGATGCCAGTTGGATCACTGATTTGGAAGATATTGTTCCTGAGTCCACCATTTCTCCTGGCTCTGGTTCTGGTTGGAAGACTTGCCTCCGCCTGCCGGGGCAGTGCCGCCGGTCCTGGGTTTGGCCTGCCTGCTCTTGCCCGGCCTGGCCTGGCCGGTCGTCCGGGGAGCGGTTTTCTTCAAAAACGGAGGCAGCGCCGCCTTCTGCTGGGCAGCCTGCTGCGCGGCCGGGTCAAGGGCCGCAGCGGGCGTGGCCAATGCTCCCGTCTGCGCGGAGGCGGCCTCGCCGGCCGTGGTCAGCCTTAGATAGATATTGTAATGGTGATGCGACGCCGAACGGTCGAATACCCGGTCGAAGGCCAGGGCCAGGTTCATGTGGGCGTCGGCAAACTCGGGGTCCAGCCGCACTGCCTGCAGCAGCGACTTGACCGCCTCGTCATAGGCCCCCCCCTGGTAGTAGGCCAGGCCCAGGTTGTAGTGGATATCCGCCGAAATGGGGTCGTGGTTCAGGGCCCGCCGGTAATGGCCCGCGGCCCGCACAAAATCGTGATCCTGGTAGGCCTGGTTGCCCAGCTGGAAAAAGTGCAGGGCGGAAAGACTGGCTTCCTCCTGTTTTTCCCGCGAGGAACAGCCCGCCAGCCCCCCGGCGGAAACCAGCAGGACCGCCAGCAGCAGCCAGACTGCCACACGGGAGAACGCGGCTGTTTTCAATGGGCGCTTGATCATGCCTTGACTCCGGTTCAGAAGCGGAAATCATGCCGCTTTTTACACCCGGACGGAGCGCGCGACCCCGCCGGGATAATCACCGGCGCGGGGAAACAATCCCCCGCGAACCGTGGTTATTCCACCAAAAGAAATGCATGAATCATGCGCGGGAGGGTGATGGGAAGTGATTTTTCGCGCGGCGGGCTCTCACGGGGCCCTCAAGGCGCACCCGGTGCCCGGTGGCAGGCGGCCAGGGCCCTGTGGTAGACGGCCAGGGTCTGCTCCAGGAAGCGTTCCCGGCTGAAGCGCTCCCCGGCGCTTTGGCGGGCCCCCCGGCCCAGGCGTTCCAGCAGGGCGCGGTCGCCAAGAATGCTTTCCAGGGCCGCGGCCAGGTGCTCCGGGGCTCCGGCGGGGGTCACCAGCCCGCTCACCCCGTGTTCCACCACCTCCGGCAGGGCCCCGGTGGGATAGGCCACCACGGGGGTGCCAGCGGCAAAAAACTCCACGGCCACCCGGCAGTTGGTCTCCGAGGCCAGGGAGGGAATCACGCCGATGTCCACCGCGCCCATCAGTTCGTGCACATCCTGGCGGAAGCCCATGATGCGCACCCGTCCGGCCAGGCCCAGCTCCCCGATCCTGCGCTCCAGTTCCTGCCGGTGCTCCCGCTCGCCGGGATAGTCCTTGTTGAGCACCAGCAGCGCCGCATCGGGATGGGCTTCCCCCAGCCGCACCAGGGCCCGGAGCATATGGTCATGG
>JAOUPZ010000166.1 GCA_029879595.1 Deltaproteobacteria bacterium
TGAACACCTGGCCTGTTTGCAACGCCATCACCACCCAGGGCATGAGCAGCTTGATTTCGCGCCCCATGGTCTGCAGCACTTCCAGGGCCGAAAGGCTTATCAGGGAAATGCTGCTGTCATCTGAGATCTTCCAGGCCAGTATGAGGCGCTCGTCCAGCTGGCCATGGGGTATGCGCGGAGCTTCATGGGAAGGAGTTTCCTCCCGGGCCTGGGCCTGGGCCTGCATGGCGGCCAGGGCCCTGGTGGTGGCTTCCATGTCATCACCGATGGAGCCGCCCCCCGACTGACTACCTCCCCGGTGCTCGTCGGGCCGGGGCGCGCGTGTAGATACCACGGCCACCTTTCCGTCGGAGCGGGACCCCACCTGGTATTTCTCGCCCCGTTTCTGGCGGACAATCATCATTTCCTTAATGCGCTCCAGCAGCATCTTGGAAACGTCGTCCACTGTGCTGTTCATGATCCTGTTTTTCACCATCAGCAGAGTGGGGCCGGGCAGCTTGTACATCAGGAGGTCCAGCGCCGCAGAGGGAAGTATTCGCAGAATCAGGAGCAGTCCCATCATGGAACCCATCTGCTGTCCGGTCATTTCCTCGGTCTTCACGTCCGGGATAAAGCTTTCCAGGACACCCTTCACCCGCTTGGGGCTCACAAACTGATCATAGAAATGGATGAACTCGATCTCCTCCTCGGGAATGACCTGGGGGAGCATCTTTTCCTGATCGCGCAGGATGTCATCGAAGGATTGCAGGCTGTTCCCCGGTGAGTTCATCAGTATGTCAATGGCCACCAGAGGGTGCGTTATGGGGTCCGAAGCGGTACGCTTTGTTATGGTCGTGTAAATCCCGTCCGTCTCCTGACGGGACATGTTTTTAATCAGGTTGAGCTGCATCAGACGCAGGAAGGTCACAAAATAATAAGATGTCTGGAAACGCATCTGTGAATCCTGCATGGTCTTGCTCAGCAGGAACATTCCCACCTCGTGGAGCTTTTCGCCCATGCAGGCCTGCTGCTTTTCCCGGGGGATGACCCGCTGCCCCAGGGAGAGCTGGTTCGTCTCGGTTGAGGTCCGCGCCTCCTTGCCGGAATAGAAGTATCCCACGGTCATCCGCCAGATCCACTTGAACAGTTCCTCGTCGAGAATCGACCTCAGGGTCTGCCTTTTTGAGGTCATGGAGGCGTAACTCTTCATCAGGGATGAATAGTAGAACACCATGGAGTACAGCACCTCGAGCGCTCCCTGGGGGTGCTTCAAAATCTTGAGGTCCTCGTAGATGGGAGAGGAGGGGGCCTGGGTGGGGGCCAGCCGTTTGTATATATGACCGATTATGTTGTTGAGTTCTCCCCGGATGCCCTTGGAGGCGTCACTGGCCTCACCCAGGTTTGCTCCGGTGTACATCTTGAAGTCGTCGCCCATCTGACGGGACAGCTTCCGGCGCACGAATGACTTGGAAATACCCTGGGCGGCTCGCCCTTCTGCGATCAACTGGGAGGTGGTGGCGTGGGTCTGGAAAAAGTATTCCTGGGCATCCTTTAATCCCTGTTCGGAGAAAAAATCAGGATTTTCCCAGGGTGGGGTGGTGATTTCACCGCCAGTTTCTTCCATCTTAATCCCAGTTAGAATGGTTTTTTTCCCATCCCTCTCCGGATTGGTTTCCCGGTCGGGGGTGTTTTTTTTATTAACGCTCCAGGTGGTCTTTCAGGGTATCCTTAAAATAATTGTGCATCCGGTTATATCTGCCCCCGTAAATTATTTTATCACACAGAGTGATCAGGACGCCTGGTCGGCCTGGTCGGTAAGGTTCGTATTTTCACCGGTCATCGGCCCGCACCTTTTACGCCATGGGGGAGGGTTGTTTTTGGGTTGTTCCTCTCTTGGGTAAAATTTATGTCATATTTTCAATGTTGGCAAACTGCAAAATAATCCGACCGGCAAAAAAAGACCGGCCAGCCCCGGCAGCAGGGCGCGGGGAGCAATCCGGGGGGGCGGCATATCCCCTCTCATTTTTGTGATCTGGTCATCTGTTGCGCCCCCTCGCGCCGTGTTAACTTTATGCTGGACATGGAGGCATGAAGATAAATATGGTGCCGGATAAAACCGGAGGAGACCCCTGAT
The DNA here is from genome assembly GCA_029879595.1 of Deltaproteobacteria bacterium. GTDB lineage: Bacteria > SAR324 > SAR324 > SAR324 > JACQKK01 > JAOUPZ01. Next base: position 2,114 of record JAOUPZ010000166.1, read on the forward strand.
GGAGAAGGAAAAAAGAAGGCGGACCGAGGAGGATCAGATGGTGGGGGCGCTGATCCGGGAGATTCACAAGGAGCTTCATGCCCGGGTGGCAGAACCGGTGCTGGCGCCCTGCCGCATCCGCCACTCGGCCTACCTGCTGCCCGATCATGGCTCGGGCGTCCGGGAAGAGGTGCAAAAGCGCTTTGAGGATATCGTGAAGTCCCTGGAAATCCCCGAGTCGGACATACTGTGGGGTGAGCGCAGCGGCAGGGTGGAAACCCCGCTTCCCGGCAATTCGCGCCTGCGGGTGGTCTGGGAGGTGCACTCGGAGTTTTACTCCTATACCACCGTCCATCTGGCGGAACCGGGAAAGTCAAAAAAAACCCGGGAGCAGATAGTGCCCAGTTTTACCTTTCCGGCCATGCCGGCGCTGGGGACCAAGCTGGTGGACCTGGATATCGCCGTTTTGAATGGCCGGGACCTTACCCCCGCGCTGGAGGAGTTTCTGGGGCCCGGAACAATATATGGCGGGAACGTCCTGGAGGGGCAGAGCAGGGTGTGGACCACCTTCCAGGTGGATGACTGGGGGCAGGGGAAGTACCTGATACGGGCGGGTGATCTCTCCAGAGGGCGCCTGGGGAGGCTTATCCGCAGGCTGGTGGAGATAGAAAACTACTATCACCTGATTTTGCAGCACCTGGATGAATACCGTCTGCGGGTTTCGGTGTTGCAGGTTCTGGAAAAACGTCTTTCGGAAAGATCAGAGGAAATCGCTGATGTGCTGGGCGAGGACAGCTACGATACGGAAAGGGAGCATACCCTGCTGGTTGACCTGACCAGGGATTTTTCCGAGCTGGCCAATCTTACTGAAATGATGCGCCATAAATTTTCCGCCGCGGATTCCTACTACGCCATCTTCACCGACCGTCTGCACTGGCTGCGTGAGCACACCGGGGAGGGGCATCAGGCCCTGGAGGAATTCCTCATGGCCCGCATTTCACCGGCCATCCGCAGCTACCGGAACTTTCTGGAGCGTGCCGACATCCTGTCCTCACAGATCACCTCCCTGGGCAACATGCTTCGCACCCGGATCAGCCTTTCCATGGAGCGCCAGAGCCTGAAGACCATGCAGGCCATGAACAAGCGCGTTGAGCTGCAACTGCTTTTGCAGCGCACCGTGGAGGGTCTGAGCGTCATTGTTCTCACCTACTATCTGATGGCCATCACCGGGTATCTGGCCAAGGCCGCGGACAGCCTGTGGGGCCTGCCCGGCAAACCCATTTTGTGGACGGCGGGCTCCTTGCCCCTGTGGGCCCTGATCGCCTGGAAGATAACCCACCGGGTGAAGCACATCGTGAAGGACTTTACCGCCAGCCAGCGGGAGATTGGGGGAAGGGCCGGGGACTGACCGGCCCGGACCGTCTGCCTGCCGGGCGTGAGCCTTGAAGCCACTGCGCGAACAAAGGGAGCCTGATGCGAACCATAGAATGGGATGAACTGTTCCGGCTGGCCGCCGCCGAGCCGGAGGACTCCGTGGTGCTCACGGCCACCAGGAGGCTGGCGGCCGTTCTGCGGGCCCGGCATGATGCCCGGCAGATGTCCCGGGGACTGGCCGCCTGGCCCGATCCGGTTATCCGGCCCTATGCCGGGTGGGTGGCGGACATGGCCCGGCAGTTCCTGGAGACCGGGAGCCGTTCCGCCGGTTCAGCTGCTGCTGGTGGCACCGTGGAGCGTTCGGCGGACCGGGTGCTTTCCGAGCGGCAGTCGCTGGCCGTGTGGGAGGAGATCATCGCCAGGGAGGGCCCGGCGGATCTGCTCAGGCCCGACGGGGCGGCCCGTGCCGCCCGGGATGCCTGGAGCCTTGTGCTGCAGTGGAAACCCCGGCAGCAGTCAGCGGGCCGGAGAGGCAACCTGTCGGCTGAGGAGGGTGCCTTTGGACGCTGGAGCACCGCCTACCGGGAAACCCTGCGCAGCCGGGGCTGGCTGGACCAGGCGGAACTGCCGGATCTGCTGGCAGCCGGCTGGCGGGCGGCTCCGCGGGGCGATGGTGAAGATCCCGCCTCCGGGTTGCCCCGACGGGTTCTGCTGGCCGGTTTCGATGAACTGCCCCCCCAGGACATGCTGCTGCTGGAAGCTCTGGAATCACTGGGCTGTGAGATGCTATGGCTGGGCGGGGAAGAGAGCGTGAGCGCAGATGGGGCGGCGCTCCGGGTGGCGGGCTTTGCGGATCAGGAGGCTGAGGTCTGGGCGGCGGCCCGCTGGGCGCGGGAGCGCCTGGAATCCGGGGAGGGGAGTTCCGCCGATCCGGTCGGCGTGGTGGTGCCCGGACTGACCGCCCTGCGGGCGCTGGTGGAACGGGTATTCAGCGATGTGTTCACTCCGGGGGATGTGCTCAGGCCCGCCGCCGCAGCTGGCCGGGCGTTCAACATCTCCGCCGGGCTGCCCCTTTCTGAATATCCCCTGGTGGCTGCCGCACTGTCTCTGCTGCGGCTTTCCCCCGGCCCGCCGGAGCCGGAAACCCTCCGGACGCTTCTGCTTTCCCCCTGGACACTGGGCGCCGGGGCGGAAGAAGGCCCGCGGGCCCGCCTGGAGCAAAGAATACTGGAGATGGGAGGCGGAACCGGCGGGCCGGGACTGGGTGCCCTGGAGCGCCTGGCCTCCCAGGTCGGCAGGCCCTGGAGTTCTCCCCAGCTGGCCCTGGCCCTGGGAGCAGGGCGTAAAATCATGGTTTCACTGCCGGCCCGGCAGGCCCCTTCGGCCTGGGTGGATTCCTTCGGCGCATTGCTCGCCGCGCTGGGGTGGCCGGGGCGCAAACTGGACAGCGCCGAGCACCAGACCTTGGAAAAATGGAAGGAATCGCTGGCCGAGCTGGCCCGGCTGGAGCCGGTGCTGCCCTCGCTGAGCCGGGAAAGGGCGCTTTCATGGCTGCGCCGCATAACCTCCGAGGAGCTGTTCCAGCCGCGCAGCGATCCGGCGCCCGTGCAGGTGCTGGGTGTGTTGGAGGCGGGCGGGCAACGCTTCAGCCGGTTGTGGGTGCTGGGCCTGCACGATGAAGCCTGGCCGCCCGCCCCCCGGCCCAACCCGTTCATTCCGGTGAGTCTTCAGGCCCAATGCAACATGCCCCACTCCAGCGCCCGCCGGGAGCTGGAGTGGGCCCGCGTCGAGACCCTGCGCCTGTGCGGTGCGGCTCCGGAGGTGGTGTTCAGCTTTCCCCGAAAAGATGGCGAACGTGAGCTCAGGCCCAGCCCGCTTTTGCCAGTGGCCGATCAGGCCCTGCCGGGGCAGGGCACTCAGGACGGGGGTGCTCCTTTGCCGGAGTTCTGGGGGGCTGTCGGTGGTTCCGGGCGGCCGGAATGGCTGGATGATTCCCGGGTGAACCCGCTGGCATTGGATACTGCGGTGCATGGGGGGTCGGCCCTGTTTCAGGACCAGTCGGCCTGCCCGTTCCGGGCGTTTGCCCGGCACAGGCTTTTCGCCAGCACCCCCGGGGAACCGCAGCCCGGTCTGGACGGTCTTACGCGGGGTATTCTGGTGCATGGGGCACTGGCGGCGTTCTGGAAAAAAACAGTCAGCCAGCGGGAACTGCTGGGCCTGGACACGGGAGAACTGGAACGGCGGATGGATGAGGCTGCCGCCGCGGCGCTGGAGCACTGGCTGGCGGAGCGGGTGGAGTCTCCCGGGCGCAGGCTGCTGGAACTGGAGCGCCGCAGGCTCCTGGTGGTGATGGGGGAAATTCTGGAAAAGGAAAAGGCCCGGGCTCCGTTCATGGTGGTGGAACAGGAACTGGATCGGAACTTCTCGCTGGGGGGGATAGAGGTGCGGGCGAGGATCGACCGGGTGGACCGGCTGGAGGAAAGCCTCCCCGGCAGGGAGCCGGAGCACCTGATCATAGACGTGAAGACCGGCCAGGTTGCCGGCCCCCGGGTCTGGCTGGGCGAGCGGCCAGACGAACCCCAACTGCCGCTGTACTCGGTGTGCAGCGGCTTTGGGCTGGCCGGGGTGGCCTTTGCCGCCGTGCGCAAGGGGGAAAGCGGCTTCAAGGGTGTGGCCTCCCGCCAGGGACTGTATCCGGGAGAGCAGATGGTGCAGGGGCTGCCCGTGCCGGACGGGGCGGAGCCCTGCGGCTCCATGGAGGATCTTCTGAAACAGTGGCAGGTCACCCTGGAGCGGCTGGGGCGGGACTTCCGGGAGGGCGATGCCCGGGTGGCTCCCAAGGCCCCGCCGGAGACTTGCAGGTTCTGCGATCTGCATGCGCTGTGCCGGGTGAATGAATTTGTTTTTGGCGCGGCCGCGGAGGAGGATTCTGATGAGTAGCGGGAAACAAGACAGGAAGCCCCTGGCCTCAGAAGGCGATACTGTGGGCGACACTGTGGAGCGGGAACGGGCGCTGGACCCGGCCTGCTCCTTCATCGTGCAGGCTCCGGCCGGATCGGGGAAGACCACCCTTTTGGTGCAGCGGATTCTGGTGCTGCTGGCCGGGGCCGCCGAGCCGGAGGAGGTGGCCGCCATCACCTTTACGCGCAAGGCGGCCTCGGAGATGCGTTCCCGCCTGCAGGAGGCCCTGGCGCTGGGCAAGCTTGAAACCCCACCGGATGATCCCGCCAGAAAGCGCACCTGGGAACTGGCCCGCCGGGTCTGGGAACGGGAACTGCGGCGCTCCCCGGAGGACCGCTGGGAGCTGGACCAGAATCCGGGCCGGTTGCGCCTGACCACCATAGACGCCTTCTGCCAGTCGGTTAACACGAGGTTTCCGCTGGCTTCCCTGCTGGGGGGGCGGGTCGATGTGAATCCGGAGCCCGATGATCTCTACACAGAGGCCGCCCGGGCCGTGTTTCAGGAGCTTGAAGGGAGCAGCCCTGTATCCAGGGCCCTGGAGGCGCTGCTGTTCCACCTGGACAACCGTGCCGCCACGCTGGAGCGGATGCTT
>JAOUPZ010000167.1 GCA_029879595.1 Deltaproteobacteria bacterium
AAGGGCCTGGAACATCATGCTTCCAGGCCCTTTTTCTTTGTTTTGTTTTCTTTGTTTTGTTGGAATAAACCGAAGGGGGTTTCCTGGCCAAACCAGGGAACAGTTCAGCTTCCGGCGGCAGGTTCAGCCCCGGTGGGAAAGGGATTCGCCGGAACTGCGCTGGATTGAGGCCTCCACCAGAACCTCACGGATGGTCTGCAGCAGACTGGCCGGGGTAAAGGGCTTCATCAGCACCCTCAGCCCGTTTGAGGCCAGGAATTCTTCGTCCATCAGATGGGTGGAGTACCCGGTGCTGAAAAACACCGGCAGTCCGGGATTTATCTCCTGGATGGCCTTGAACACCTCCTTGCCGTTCATCTTTGGCATGACCACGTCCAGAATCGCCAGATCTACGATGGCCTGGTGTTTTTTGAACAGGCTCACCGCCTCCAGACCGTTTTCCGCCAGCAGAACCCGGTAGCCCTGACGTTCCAGCAGGCTTTTATAAAGGGTCCGCAGGTCTGTTTCATCCTCCGCCACCAGTATGGTTTCGTTCCCTCCGACCTCTAAGACCAGATCATCGCCGTATCTTCGCTCCATGGTTTTATCGGATACGGGAAGGTACACCTTGAACTCCGTCCCTTCTCCCTCGGTGCTGGACACCTCCACCTGACCCCCGTTTTGCTGGGCAACGCCATACACGATGGAAAGACCCAGACCGGTGCCCTTGCCGCGATCCTTGGTGGTGTAGAATGGTTCAAAGGCATGCTCTAAAGTCTCGGGACTCATCCCCTTGCCGTTGTCCTTGATGGAAAGGCAGGCGTACTTTTGTTCATTGGCCCAGGCCCTGCTTTTTCTGAACTCCCGGTCCGGCTCAACCAAACCCACATCCAGCTCCAGGCGCCCTCCGTCAGGCATGGCGTCACGGGCGTTAACGCAGAGGTTCAACAACAACTGCTCCAGCGATCCCTCGCCGGCATACACAGTGATGACTTCCGATGAAGTCCGTACGACATAATCAATATGTTCGCCGATCAGCCTGCTGATCATCTTGGACATGCTTTGCACCAGCTGGTTGACTTCAACGTGCTTCCTTCTGAGCACCTCCTTGCGGCTGAAGGCCAGCAGTTGCCTTGTCAGGGCAGCGGCGTTATTCCCAGCGTTCAGTATCTGATTCACGGAATCCCTCAGAGGGTCGTCTTCACCCAGGGCTTCTTTCACCAGTTCCGAGTAGCCGTTTATGATCTGGAGCATATTATTGAAGTCGTGCGCGACCCCGCCGGCAAGCTGACCGACGGCCTCCAGCTTCTGGCTTTGCCGAAGCTGCATCTCCAGCCCCACGCGCTGGGTGATATCGATTATCGTGGCCATCAGTGACTGTTTTTCATTCCAGTAAATGACCTGGAAAAAAATCTCCAGGTGTATCCGCCTGCCGTCCGTCCTCGTGCCCTGGCATTCCAGCCGGACGACTTCTTTTATCTCCGTTCCGGATAAATTCAGAATCACCTGTGCCAGTTTTGCCCTGTCCCCCGGATCCAACAGCTTGATAAACGATCTTCTCTGGGCCTCCCTGGGGCCTGAATATCCGAAGATCAGCGCACAGGCCTTGTTCTGATACCTGGGCTTCAATCCTGTGAAGATGGCAATCCCGTTCAGCGAGCCTTCGATGAGGTGGTGAAATCGTTTCTCCCGTTGCAAAAGCCTGTTCTGGGCAAAGTGAAATATTCCCAGCACCGCGACAATCAGGATCACCGCCAGCACAAAAAGCGTGATGATCACAAAGACCACATCCGATTCGCCGGAATAGGTGGCCTTGTAATCCATCTCGGTGGCCATACCAAAGCCCAGGTTCTTATCCCAGTGCCAGGCTCCGATCACCTTTTTCCCCAGATACGAGCGATAGCCCTCCATGATAAAGCCATCGGTATTTTTGGTGGCCCTATCAGCCATGGTTGTCAGGGGCCAGCCCCCCTGGGTCAGTTCCTTCTCTTTATTCCTGGACTTCAGCAGGTCTCTGCCCGGGTCCGATAGCCGGATATTGAGGATGGAGCTTTGCTTTTCCTTCAAAAGACCAACCTTGCGCAGTGAACTTTCGAAAAGACTGTTGGTTATCAGCATCCCGGAGGAGTTGAAGGCAAAGGTCTCACCGTGAATGCCGGGCCGGGATTGTTGCAGGATATTGGTGAAATCCTTGGCGGGATTGATTCTGAAGGTAAGAGCCGCGAAAACCAGTCCCATGCGGTCGAATATCGGCGCACCCACAAACATGGTGGGCATGTTTGTTTCCAGCACACCTGTCTCGGTGGCCAGCGCCACATCGGATTTCTGGGGAGTGCTAATTATCGTTTCACCTGCCCAGAGCTTCATCAACAGTTTGGGTTGACTTACCAGAAGGTTCTTCGTGCCAATGTTTTCTTTCCTGCTTGAGGCCAGGCTGATGTAGTCCTCATCCAGAATGAAAAACCCCTCGTAGTTATGAGCCTGCAATGCGGGGCTCAGCAGTTTGCGCAGTTTCTCCTGAGCGGGGTTGTCATTGAGGGCATCCCTGTTGCGGGGGGTTTCCACCAGTTCCCACGCCAGTTCGATCAGTTCCGGATGCTTGGCCCAGGTCAGCACGGACGCCTGCTGGGTCTCCGCCCAGGAATGCAGGGCCTGGTTGGCGGCTTCCAGGGATGAGGTAAGCCTTTCCTCCACGCCCGACCGGCTGTGGGACAATAGACGGGTGATTCCCCAGGCTGATGTCACACCCAGCACCAGGGCCACAAACAGTACTGTTCCATAAAAACTTCGGGAATTCTTAATCATTTCGCAACAACCGCTCTTTACAAAATAAGATCACATCAAAAATAAAACGAAAATAACCCATCAGTGAATTGTTTCTTTTTGAACTTTGTTTGTCGGCTGGACCTACTGTCTATGTTTCTGTTTCTATGTGATATTATCCGGACACTTTTTTGCCGGGGTTCAGACTCAGTCTTTTGTGGGAGGACTGATATCCTGACCTTTACCGCGAAATAGCCGCAGATCATCCATCGCCTGGGAACCCTACCATAAAACACAAAGAAAATCATTTTTGTTTGCTTTCTTTACATGCCAGGGATTTGCTATTGAATCACACCCGCTAAAAATAAACTTTTTCCTCACTTTTTTGGACTTTTTTTTTGGGGTAAAGAAGGTATAAGAGGTATAAGCTGGTTTTGGGTAAAGGGTAATTAACAAACAGTTCATGGAATACCCACCCCCCAAGGCCTGCCTGTGAAATCTGTGCGGTTCCATGTGGTCAGTTCCTCTGGACATGGCATGTTCCATGTCAGGCAGGAGCGCTCTGGATGGTCTGGCATCCCTATTATGGTCCGCAGCAGAATATTTTTTCAAAGTTTTGTTTTGATTAGAGGAACCATGAGCAACAAGTTTGAATATCCACTGCTGGAGGATGTGGATGAACTGGAAAAGTTGAATGTGTGGACCAGGGAGGTTTATCAGGATTTTTTGTCCTGCCGGCAGGGGGAAATGTCCGAAAAGCAATTCACGGACAAGTACCAGTCGCGCAAGGCCATCATAAACCTCGACATGACCAAGTTTACCCGCTCGGCGATTGAAAACGGCGCTTTAAACAGCCTGCTCAGGATATTCGACGTTCAAAAGGTCTGCACACCGGTATTTAAAGAGTACGGAGCGGTCCATATCAGGGCTTTTGCCGATGACCTGTATGTGCTTTTCGATGACCCCCGCAAGGCCCTGGAAGCCAGCCTGGAGGTACACCGCAGGATAGGGCTGTTCAACTCTTCGGGTCTATCCCTGGATAATCCCGCAGAATGTTGCATCGGCATCGGTTACGGTGATGTTTTCTCCATCGGGCCCGACAGGGCCATGGGAGATGAAATGAACCGCTCGTCAAAACTGGGGGAGGATACAGCCCGCGGCGGGGAAACCCTGATCACTGAAAACACATATCAGGCAGTGAAGGACATGTCCGGCTGTGTTTTTGAAAAAATGGAATCCGCGGAACTGCCGTTTGTGTACTACGCGGTAAGATCGCTATAGCAGAGAGCCAACCCGCGTAGGCCAGCCGGCCTTCAGCCTGCCGGAGCCGGATTCTAGGCCGGATTCATGGCTCCCGGGAAAACCGCCGGATGGTCATTCCGGCCAGATAAGGGTCGAAAAAATCCACATCTCCTGCTTTTCGTGAATGATCTTCACCCACTTTCCTTCCTTTCCTTCCTTCTTGAAGGACGTGTACTTTTCCACCGTGAACCATTTCTTGGCATTGCTGCTGGGCTTTTTCCTGATATTGGCCCGTGAGGTCTTGACGGTTACACAGTCCAGCTTGTCGGACACCATTTTTTCAAAGATCCAGTGAATATCATTGTCCACGTCCCTGACCTTGATCCATTCCCCGCTGGCTCCCACCTTTACCAAGGGCATGTACATGTTCACCTCCCAGGTGATGCGGTGGTCCTTGCCCGGGCCGGCCCTTAGATTTGCACGGGGCGCCGTCACACACAGGCTGTTGGCCAGAACGGGCACAGACAGGGCCGTCTGCATCAACAGAAGCACTCCAGTGGTTACAGCTGTTTTTTTCATGGATTATTTCTAAGGGCTGTTGGTTAAACGGTTTGCCTGAATGAAAACACGAAGACCGCTGCTCTTCTGAATCTTATATTTAAATCTAATGAATCCCCCGGGGTTGTCAAATTTTGTATTAAGCGGCCGGAGGTTCAATCCCCACCAGCGCAGGGCCGTCCGCCCCTTTGCGGCATCAGTATTCCAGCAGGGCCTGTGAAAGCAGTTCCCTTTCTCCAGACTCCATACCACGCTTTTCCAGATACACCCCAAGCAGCCGTTCATTATGCCGGAGCGCCGCCTCGCGGGCGGCATTGCGCTGCCCCTGGTACAGCGACACATCCATCAGCGCCAGCATCAGGGCCGGGCCGGGCAGTCCGGACTGAAGGGCCCACCAGGCCCCTCCCAGGAATGCCAGGTTCAGCCCCAGGGTCAGCGCCGCCTTGCCGGGCTGGCCGGTCAGCATGAAGCCCGCCCCGGGAACAAAGGTGGAGTGCCGCACCGCCCTTTGGGGAGAAATGCTGCCCGGCGGAGCCGCAGGAGAATCAGGGGCGGGCGGCTCCAGCCTCATCCGGCCCAGTTCAAGCAGCTGTCGGGCCGGTGGGGCCGCCTGGGAGCCGGGGTGCCGGTCCAGCAGGGACAGCAGCAGCAGCCGCGATTCCCCATAACGCCCGGCGCGGTGGTACAGCTTGGCCCGGGCCAGTTCCAGCCGCGGCCCCAGAGGGTCTCCGGGCCGCCTGTGAAGAAGCCTCAGTATCTCCGACTCAGCCCGGAAGGAGTCCCCCGCACGGTACAGGCTCTCCACGAATTGAAGATCCCTGTCCCCGGAGCCCTTACCCCCCGCGGCCGGTTGGGGCTGGGGGGGCAGCAAGGGCAGGGCCAGCGGGTCGGGCGGCCTCAGGTCTTCTGCGGCAGACCGGGGCGGAACTGCCTGCACCACCGGCGGGATCAGCCCGCCGGAGGCGAGAACGAGCAACAGGACCAGGGCTGCGGCCCGGCAGAACTGCTGCGCGGGTCCAGGCGGGAGAGCCACCGGGCCGCAGCCCCTTTGAGATATCGCGAATAATGCAATTGAGCCCATGGAGTATTGTCTTTATACTGTTCTAATGCCGGCGGCCCGCTTTGCGCCCCCGAAACCCGGGTTGCCCCGCCAAATTATCCGCAGGGCTTTTTGTTAAAGATATAAAGCAATGGAAGCAAGAATAATAGTCCGGCTGTCCGAGACGGCCCTGAAGGGCCGGAACCGCAGCCTGTTTGAGAAACGGATGGCGCAGAACATCAGCCGGCATCTCGCGCCCCTGGGCAAATTCAGGATGAAGCGCGACCTCGCCCGGCTGACCATCAGCCCCGCAGAGGACGGCCCCGGCCTGGAAACGGCCCTGGAGGTGCTGAGGGGGCTGCCCGGGGTGGCCAATCTGAGCCTGGCCGAGCCCGCCCCGGCCGACCCCGATGAACTGGCCGGGGTGGTGGTGGAATATGTGAGGCGCGCTCTGGAATCCCGGCCCCAACGCAAAAACGCCCCGGAGCCGGTCACCTTCAGAATGCTGGTGGAGCGCAAGGACAAGGGCTACCCGGTGCGTTCCATGGACATGGCGGCCCGCCTGGGCCAGGCGGTGCTGGAAGCCCTGCCCGGCCTGAAGGTTGATCTCACGTCCCCGGAACTGGTGGTGAACGTGGAACTGTTCAAGTCGGGTGCGATGGTGTTCTGTGGCAAACAGCCCGGCCCCGGCGGACTGCCCGTGGGAACAAGCGGGCGGGCGGTGTGCCTGCTCAGCGGTGGCATAGACTCCCCCGTGGCCGCCTTTATGATGATGACCCGGGGTGTACGGGTGTCCTACCTAAACTTCCACTCCTACCCCTATATCGGCGAACGCAGCCGGGAAAAGGTGGTGGAACTGGTGCGGTTCCTCTCCCGGTATCAGCCCACCAGCCGCCTGTATGTGGCGCCCTTCGCAAACATCCAGGTCGCCGTGAGGGATAACTGCCCGGAGGGCCTGCGCACGGTGCTGTACCGCCGAATGATGAACCGGGTGGCCAACCATGTGGCCCGCCGGGACAAGGCTCTGGCCCTGGTAACCGGGGAATCGCTGGGACAGGTGGCCAGCCAGACCATGCCCAACATCCGGGCCATTGAGGACACGGCAGTGCTTCCCGTGCTTCAGCCCCTGATAGGGCTTTCAAAAAAAGAAATCATTGACCGGGCCAGGTCCATCGGGACCTATCCCATCAGCATCCAGCCCCACCCCGACTGCTGCACGCTTTTTCAACCGCGCAGCCCGGAAACAGGGGCCCGGCTGGGCGAGGTCCATCGCGTGGAGGAAAAACTGCCCGTGGAGGAACTGGTAACGGAGTGCATCGAAGGATTGGAGATCAGCGATTATGAAACCGAATACTACCCCACGCGCTGGGAAGCCTGAAAAAGGCGAACGGCTGCAGCTTCGCGTGGAACGGATGGCGGCCCTGGG
>JAOUPZ010000008.1 GCA_029879595.1 Deltaproteobacteria bacterium
CCTGCGGGCCCGCCCCGGACGCTCCGTCAGCCAGCTTCACTACGCGCGCCAAGGCATAATCACCCCGGAGATGGAATACATCGCCCTGCGGGAAAACCTGGGCCGGGAACGGCAGGCCGCCCAGGGCGCCCCCGACGGCAACCCCATGGGGGCCTCCATCCCCGACTACATCACGCCGGAATTCGTGCGCGACGAGATCGCCGCCGGGCGGGCCATCATCCCGGCCAACATCAATCACCCCGAATGCGAGCCCATGATCATCGGGCGGAACTTTCTGGTGAAGATCAACGCCAACATCGGCAACTCGGCGGTGGTGTCCTCCATGGCCGAGGAGGTGGAAAAGATGGTCTGGGCCATCCGCTGGGGAGCGGATACCGTGATGGACCTTTCCACCGGGCGCAACATCCACAACATCCGCGAGTGGATCATCCGCAACTCGCCCGTGCCCATCGGCACGGTGCCCATCTACCAGGCCCTGGAAAAGGTGGGAGGCGTGCCCGAGGAGCTCACCTGGGAAATCTTCCGCGATACATTGATCGAGCAGTGCCAGCAGGGGGTGGACTATTTCACCATCCACGCCGGAGTGCGGCTGGCCCACATCCACCTGACCGCCAACCGGGTCACCGGCATTGTCAGCCGGGGCGGCTCCATCATGGCCAAGTGGTGCCTGGCCCACCACCGGGAAAGTTTCCTGTACGACAACTTCCCGGAAATCTGCGAGATCATGGGTGCCTACGATGTGGGGGTCTCCCTGGGTGACGGCATGCGCCCCGGCTCCATCGCCGACGCCAACGACGCCGCCCAGTTCGCCGAGCTGGAAACCCTGGGCGAGCTGACCCGGGTGGCCTGGGAGCGCGATGTGCAGGTCATCATCGAGGGCCCCGGCCATGTGCCCATGCACAAGATCAAGGTGAACATGGAAAAGCAGCTGGCCGAATGCGGTGAGGCCCCCTTTTACACCCTGGGGCCCCTGGTCACCGACATCGCGCCGGGCTACGACCACATTACCAGCGGCATCGGGGCGGCCATGATCGGCTGGTACGGCTGCGCCATGCTCTGCTATGTGACCCCCAAGGAGCATCTGGGGCTGCCGGACCGCGACGACGTCAAAACCGGGGTGATTACCTACAAGATTGCCGCCCACGCCGCCGATCTGGCCAAGGGGCACCCGGCGGCCCGCTCCCGCGACGACGCCCTGAGCCGGGCCCGCTTCGAGTTCCGCTGGGAGGACCAGTTCAATATCTCACTGGACCCGGACACGGCCCGCCGTTTCCACGACGCCACCCTGCCCAACCAGGCGCACAAGGTCTCCCACTTCTGCTCCATGTGCGGGCCCAAGTTCTGCGCCATGAAGATTTCCCACGATGTGCGGGATGCCGCCCGCCAGCAGGTCCAACAGGGCCTGGACGAAATGAGCGCCGCCTTTCGCCAGTCCGGCGGAAAGATCTACCAGGAAATCAAGACCGGCAAAGCCACCGCGGCCGAGGGGGATTGAGGCTGCTTTGACCGATGCTCCCGCCAGCCGGGCCGGGCCGGGCCGGGGTTCAGTCTGAAAAGCCAGGATATTTTGGGGGCGCAGCGCCAACACTTTGATAATGTAGTATTTAGGGGTGTGAAGTCGTTGTGATCCCTTTGGGGGAATCAAAGGGACTGCCTTCCCATTGATTACAGGGCAGTACACCAGCATTGGTTCTCCGAAACAGCCTAGAACAGCGGCGCGGCCAGGCGGGCCAGGGCCTCCAGGGTCTTTCTGTGCCAGGGCCGCCGGGCAAAATCCTTCAGGTGGCGCTCCGATGAAAGAGCCATTTTCCGCTCGAAGAACCCCTCCAGCTCTCCGGCAAAGCCGGGGTCGTGCACCAGCAGCCCCGACTCGAAATTGATGCGGAAGGAACGGTTATCCAGGTTGGCCGAGCCCACCAGACTCAGTTCGCCGTCTATGAGCAGGGCCTTGGCATGGAGGGTGGCATCCGGCCGGAAGCAGAACAGCCGCGCCCCGGCTTCCAGCAGCTGGGGATAGAACGAGCGCGAGGCGAAATCCATCAGCCGTTCCGGGGCCCGCTCGGGCACCACCAGCCGCACGTCCACCCCGGCCAGGGCCCGCCCGGCCAGGGCGATCTGAATGGCCTCATCCGGCACGAAGTACGGAGTCATCAGCCAGGCCTGCCTGCGGGCGGCGGCAAGCATGGAGAAGTACACCTGGTGCATCTCGGTCACCAGGTCCTCGCTGGGAAAGCTGTTCACAAGCTGAGCCGAAACCTCCCCGGGGGCCGCCCCTTCCGGTTCCTCTCCCTCCAGAGCGGGCAGCCAGCGCCGCCCCTTGAGCACCTCCCCGGAGGCAAAGTGCCAGTCCTCCATGAACACCCGTTGCAGGGAGGCCACCACCGGGCCTTCCACCCGCACCGCCAGGTCGTGCCACTGCCCCACCTCCGGGTCGCGCCCCAGGTACTCGTCCCCCAGGTTGATCCCCCCCAGATACCCCACCCGGCCATCCAGCACGGCCAGCTTGCGGTGGTTGCGGATGTTGATGCTCCAGCGCCGGGCAAAGGGGTTGAGGGGGTGAAACCATTCCAGGCGCACTCCCCCATCCCGCAAGCGCCACTCAAAGCTCCGGCTCAGCCCGCGGCTGCCCACGCCGTCCAGCAGCAGCCGCACCTGCACCCCGGCGGCGGCCCGTTCCTCCAGAATCCCCGCCAGCCGGCGGCCGAACTCGTCCTCCCGGAAAATGAAATATTCCAGGTTGATATGATCACTGGCCCGCTGAATATCCTCCAGCAGGGCCGGGAACTTCTCACCCCCGCCGTCCAGCAGCCGGATGGAATTGCCACTTCTGGGGGCATGCACCGCCACCCGCCGGGCCACCCGCAGTGCGCCCTCAATTCCCGCCTCGCATTCCCGCTGCCGGGCTTCCCGGCTGTCCGATGGTTCGCCCCCGGCCTCGGTGGAGCCCAGCTGACGGCGCAGCTTTTCATCGGCCAGCCTCTTTTTGCGGGGCAGACCCGGCAACCGCCTTTCCAGGCCGAACACCAGGAAAAACAGGGGGCCCGCCACCGGTATGAAGGTCACCCCCAGCAGCCAGGCCAACATGCTCACCGGCTGCTTGCGGGAAAGCAATATGGGCGGCCAGCACGCAATGGACAACACCACTACCGCGAAATCCAGCACCACCCAGCCTGTCAGCATTGCAGACCACATCGCGACCCTGTTTGTAAAAGGCCGGCTTCCACAGCCAGCCCGGAAAATCATCCCTTCAATTGGACCGTATCCGCTTTAACCGGAAGATGTCCACCCGGTTCCCGCTGCCAGGAGAAGCCTTTTTTGCAAGTGATAATAATTCGTTATGTGACTTTGACACAGAATCTATCGGGCCAATGGGTGGAAAAAGGTAAATTGAGAGTCTGTTCTCCTTGGCGGGATTTAAATTTTCTTCGGACCGGATTTCCCGGTTGAGCGGAATCATACATCCGATGTCATAGCGGTTGCCACCTCGGCTTTCAGAAGCCCGTGGCCAGGGGGGAATTTCGGGGGAAAGGCACCCCCCCTGGGGTTCGCACAGATTCACCCGCAGGATTTCTCGGTGGTGGTTTATGGGTTTCATAGGTCTGCATCACAAACGTCTGTTGTTCCTGCTGGTATTTATCCTGGCCGGTATTTCGTTGCTGACCGCCAGCTACCGGTTCTGGCAGCACGGATTCGACCGGTCAATAATCATTGAGGAATCCGCCCGGCTGGCCCTGCAACTGGTTGTTCTCATCCCCGCGATATTGTTTTTTTCCCGGCAGTCGGGACGGCAGTTCAACGAGGTTCTGCAAGCCTTGGCCGACACGTGGAACGATGTGGGGGACTGGATCGGCAAGCTGGGCGGGCAGGGCGGCGGGGAAGAATCCGAGGATGGTCTCCACAGGGAGCTTTCCACCGCCGGGGAAATAGCCGTACAGGCCGCCGGTCAGGCCGGCAGCAGCCTGGAAAGGGCCGGGGAAATCCGATCCACGGCCGTCGATGCCGCCAAAAGCGCCCGGAAAAGCATAGATACTCTAGGAGAGCTCATGGTTTCACTGACCGAGCTCACCACCAGCTCCGATGAGATGGTAGACATCGTCAAGCAGATAGACCAGATCGCCTTTCAGACCAACATGCTGGCGCTCAATGCAGCCGTTGAGGCCGCCCGGGCCGGCGAGCAGGGAAAAGGCTTCGCGGTGGTGGCCGAGGAGGTGCGCAACCTGGCCAGCCGCAGCGCCGAGGCTGCCCACGTCACCACCTCCCTGATCGAAAACTCGCAGGAAAAGGTGGAGGAAGGACTGGTGCTGGCCTCGGAGGTCAACAGCGCCCTTAAAAAAGCCATGGACATCATCTTGTCGCTGGAAAAGCTCACGGATGAATTCAGCCGCAAAAACACCTTGGGCACCAATGAGTTCAACCGGCTCAGGCAGGTTCTGGAGGAGCTTTCCGGCAGAATTGAACACCGGAAAAACCTGCTGGGCAACCGCATGGAGCTGGAACGCAACCTGTCGGAAGACAGCGCCCTTCTGGACACGCATCTCAAGGAGCTGCTGGGAACAGCGACAACCGGGGAAACGCAGCGCCGATCCGGCATGGGAATCACCGGCCGGCAAGGTGCCACGGAACCATACCGGCTGCAAGCCCCACCGGGAAAATTACCCCCCATTTAAAACAGCCGGTATGAAGGCTGTTTATATCAGCCATCCAGGACTTCCCTGACCTTGCGGAACAGGTCGGTGGGGGAATAGGGCTTGCGGATGAGCTGGATCTGGTTCTTCTCGATGAACTCCGGGTCGAGCACATTGGCCGCATAACCGGTGCTGAACACCAGCTTCTGGTCCGGCTTGATCTTCTTCATCCTTTCATAGACCTCGCGCCCGCTGAGCTTGGGCATCACCACATCCATCAGCACCAGGTCCACGTCGTCCGGGTTTTCGGAAAGAATGTTGATGGCCTCAATGCCGTTGATCGCCTTGAGCACTTTGTAGCCCCTGCTTTCCAGCAGGGATACCAGCAGCATCAGCACACCCTCCTCGTCCTCGGCCACCAGGATGGTCTCGTTTCCACCCTGTGATTTTTGCTCCGACTCGGCCAGGACTTTATCCGCGGTATCACCGCTGGCGGGCAGGAATATCCTGAAGGTAGATCCCACCCCCACCTCGCTTAGCACCATGATATGACCGGCGTGCTGCTGGATGATGCCGTAGGCGGTGGACAGACCCAGCCCGGTGCCCTTGCCCACCTCCTTGGTGGTGAAGAAGGGATCGAATATTTTCTGGGCGACCTCCGGGGACATGCCATTGCCGGTGTCGCTGATGGATATCACCACATACACCCCCTCCTCGGCCCATGAATGGATCTGCCGGAAATCCGTGTCGATAGCCTGCACTGCGGAGCCGATGGTGAGCCTCCCGCTCTTGGGCATGGCATCGCGGGCATTGATACAGATGTTGAGCAGCACCTGCTCCATCATCCCGGGGTCGGCATGGATGACCATTTTTTCCTGGGCCAGCTCCAGCCTGACTTCGATATCCTCCCGGATCACCCGCCCCAGCATCTTCACCAGATTGGTCAACAGGGTGTTCACGTCCAGGTTGCGGGGCTGGTGGACATGCTGGCGGCTGAAGGCCAAAAGCTGCTGGGTCAGGTCTGAGGCCCTCCTGGCGGCTTGGAGCACCTTTTCCAGCGCGTCGTTTTGCTGTTCCTCCGATTTATTCTTTACCTGGGCCAACTGTGCGTAGCCGCTGATGATCTGGAGTATGTTGTTGAAATCATGGGCCACACCCCCGGTTAGTTGACCGATGGCCTCCATTTTCTGTGCCTGGCGCAATTCGCTTTCCGCTTTTTTCAGGCCGGTCACATCCCTGACGATGCTCACAAAGCCGCCATCCTGGGTGCGGTGTTCCGCGATGGTTATCCAGCGGCCTTCAGCCATTTGCACCTCGATGACATCCTCGGGTCTTTCATGCGCCTGCAACCGGTATTGAATCCATTCCTCGGTGCGGGTATTGGGATCGAAAAACAGCTTTTCCTCTGCTCCGCCCCGCACCAGCTCCTCAAAGGTGTTGCCCGGCCTGAGGTATTTGGCAACTTTGTCGAAAATTTTCCTGTACACCGAATTGCAGAGCACGAATCTGTCCTGGGGATCGAACAGGACAAAGCCTTCCGAAATGGCCTCCAGGGCCAGCGATAGCCGCTGGCGGGTTTCCATCAGGTCCCTGGTGCGCTCGTTTACCTTTTCCTCCAGATCCTGATTCAACCGGATGAATTTTTCCTCGGCCCGCTGACGTTCAACGATTTCGCTTTCCAGCGGCCTGATCGCCAGCCAGCGCAGCACCAGCCACAGCGACAGGCCCAGCACCAGCGTGAACACCAACGATATCAAAAAGATGCGCATCCGCACCTGGGACAACTCCTCCAATGTCCTGGTCATATCCAGGGTCAGATGTATTTCCACCTGACCGACCTCGGGAACCGACACCTTTCTGATGATTCTTTTGACCTGCACGGGCATTTCAGAAACCTGGTAATTGGCCAGCTCAAACCCGTTTTCCAGCGCCACCCGGATTTCCACCAGTTCCTCGCGCATGGTTCCCCAGCGCACCACAGACTGCACCACCGCTTCGTAGTCGTACTTCATCAGGGCCTCGGACACATAGGACGCGAACAGGTCCACATCCGAATCCAGCAGCTTTTCCTGCACTTCCATCCTCCGCTTTTCCTCCATGGACATGAGGATAAAATCCGCCAGGCCGAGAAAGCCCGCCAGGATGGAGGAAAACACAACCACAGCTATGATGAATTTTGTACTATGGGCAATCTGCATGGCGTGGTTTCTTTATTTATTCCTCAATCCGAAAATATCATCGGATTCAATTTCAGTGATCGAGGCCGGTTCAATGGCCACGGCTCTGCGCGAAATATTGGCCAGGATGGCCCGGCCTTCCTGGCTGTCTCCTATGTCCTGCAGAATATTCGCAATCCGGTCCGCCATGTCTTTGGGAACCCTGGGACTGGCCACCAGGAGATCACCGGGAATCCGGGCTATGTCCGCCAGCACCCTCAAACCCAAAGGCTGGAATTTTTCGAAGGTCTCCCAGTTTATTGCTCCAGCGTAAAAAATACCACCCAGCACCCCATAGGCCACATTGGAAAAACTGCTCATGTATCTGCCCATGACGCGCACTCCCCGGGATTCCAGCTGTTTTTCAGGCAGCAGGTGGCCCAGCGCCGAGTCCTGGGGTCCGAAGGCAAACGCCTTTCCCGAAAGGTCGCGCAGATTGTTCACCGGATTGTCCCGCCTCACGATGAAGATTCCCATCTGCCCCGAGGCGGTGTCGTGGCTGATTTTTCCCAGTATTATTCGGGGGCCGTACTGGTCTCTGAGCCGCAGATACTCCAGGCCGCCCATGAGGAAAACATCGTACCTGTCCAGGCCTGAACGGATATAATGTATCTTGTAGCTGCGGGGAATGGCCAACCTGAAGACCACCCCGGTCTGTTTGGTGAGATATGCCGCCAGCGGGGAAAACCGGTTAACCGTTTCCACTGCCGAAAAAACCGGAGGCACGCCCAGGGTCATTTCGGTGGCCCCAAGCGCGCGTGGATGCAAAAGCAACGCGCAGCAGAGCGCCAGGGCGGCCGCCACAGGTATAAACGCCCGTGAAATAGCCGTCAGTCCGCGCCTCATCCGGCAGACCGCCGAATTTTCCGGTTCGTTTTCCCGTTCTTTTTCCTGTCCGCCCGAGGTATGTGTTATCCACGGGGCCTGCCGGTTTGCCATTAAAATACCTGCCAGACAGTACTCCGTTTATCAGGGACCAAAGATCGCATGGAAAGTTTCCTTCAGTTCCGGCAGTTTATCCACCGTTTTTTTGGCCTCAATGGGGTGCCTCAAATATGAATCGTCCGGGGGGTATCCTTTCGGTATTCCCCCGCTCCCGTACAGGGCGTGATACCCCTGGGAGACGAACAGTTGCTGGCCCGGCGGGGATAGTACAAACCGCATGAAAACCAACGCGTCCTCCCTGTTAGCCGCTCTTTTCAAAAGCGCCATGGGCTGGAAAATTCCCAGCACCCCCTCCGCCGGGTAGGTAAAGCCAATGGGCTGCCCCTTGCGGACCCCCTCCACGGCCATATAATCCAGCACCATGCCATAAGCCGCCTTTCCCTCCGCCACCATCCTGAGCACCTCGCCGTTGCTGCCCGACATCAACGTGGGCATGGTGGAAAGCTGTTCGTAATAGGCCCACCCGAATCGTTCCACCATCCAGGAAAGATGGGCCAGCGCGGCCCCGGAAGTGATGGGATTCACAAAGGCGATCCGGTTGGGCCCCGCCTTTAGAAGGTCCTTCCAGGATGTCGGCGCGCTGACAAGTGAACTGTTATGGATCAACAGTGTCGACATCTCCCTGGTGCCCACATATGAAAGCTCCTTATCATAGGTCCCCTTGGGAAGCCCCTTGATGAGATGTTCCGGCAGCGTGGACAGCAGCCCTTTCATCTTGAGGGACTCCATGTTTAATTCATCGGCGATAAGCACCACGTCCGCAGTGGGGGCGCCGGTCTGTTTTTCCACCAGCAGCTTGGTGACGACCTTTCCCGTTCCGCCCCGGAACAGGACCACCTTTATTCCCCGATGGAGCTTCTCGAACTCCATGATCAGCTGATCCGCCTTGGCCTGGGGCGTGGAGGTATATAAAACCACTTCCCCCTGGCCCTGGGCCGCGGCAGGCTGCTGGAGCAAAAGACACAGGATTATTAATGGAAATACCAGAAATTGCTTCACTGTTTTTCCAGGTAATATTTCGACCGCCGATGAAAACTGCCACTCATACACAGTCAAGCTTCGTTATCTTCTGGTGGTATTTGAGCAAAAGCTCATTTGAATACAGTCACCAATGGATACACCAAACCATTGCTGTTCTGTTTATGTTTCTCCATCAACAATGAATAGCAATAATTTAACACGACAGGGGATTTGGAGCAATTTAGCAGGGCCGCAATGGAAACTGTGGGTCAGATATCGGATTTGGACGCCAGGGAGCCGGTTTTCGAGTTTGGTTTTCCATGGTATTTTCAAACCATGGTAGAACACTGCATGGTATAACGCAGCATGGCAGAACACTGCATGGCAGAACGCAGCATGGCCCCGGCCGGAGCACCCCGCCGTGATTTTGTTTTATTAATCATATCAACAATAAGACTCCAGAAAACATGGCTCCAAGGCGTGTAAAGGAAACAGAAACCATCGTGGTGGTGGGCGCCAGGGAGCACAACCTGCAAAACGTCAGCCTGAAGCTGCCCCGCGACACCCTCACGGTGTTCACCGGGGTAAGCGGCTCCGGCAAGTCCTCGCTGGCCTACGACACGCTGTTCAAGGAAGGCCAGCGGCGGTTCATGGAGAGCCTCTCCCCCTATGCCCGGCAGTTCCTGGGACAGATGGAAAAGCCCCGGGTGGAGCATGTGGAGGGGCTGAGCCCCACGGTTTCCATTGACCAGAAGACCGTGAACCGGAATCCCCGCTCCACGGTGGGCACGATCACCGAACTGTACGATCACTACCGGCTTTTAATGGCCCGGCTGGGCCAGCCCCACTGCCCGAAGTGCCGGACTTTCATATCCACGCTTACCCCGGACCAGATCGCCGGGCGCATCGGTCATATCTGGGCGGCGGAGGGCCCGGAAGGCCCCGGCGGGCCCGCCGGCAAGACCACGGCCTGCCTGGTGCTGGCCCCCATGGTAAGAATGCGCAAGGGCGAATACCGGGCCGAGCTGGCCCGCTGGCGCGAACAGGGTTTCGTCCGGGCCAGGATTGACGGCGAGGTGCGCCGCCTGGACGAGGAAATCACGCTGGCCCGCTACGAAAAGCACTCCATCGAACTGGTGCTGGACCGCCTGGATATCACTCCCCGCAACCGTCCCCGGCTGGTGGAGGCGGTGGAAAAGGCGCTGGAGCTGAGCGGGGGCCTGGTGATGGCGCTGCCCGCCGGAGCAGGTGGCGAGCAGGGCCAGCTGTTCAACAGCGCCATGGCCTGCGCGACCTGCGGCATCCATATACCGGAGCTGGAGCCGCGCCTGTTCTCCTTCAACGATCCCCAGGGGGCCTGCCCCACCTGCCAGGGGCTGGGGACCTTGCGCGCCTTCACCGAACACCGGCTGGCCCACCCGGAGCTCTCCCTGGACGGGGGCGCGCTGAAATGCTTTACCGGGCGGGACAACCTGCTGTTCACCGACATCAGCCGGGAGTTTCTGGGGCGGCTGGCCCGCGAGCTGGGGCTAGATCCGTCCGTGCCCTGGGAGGCCCTGCCGCCGGGGCAGCGCCGGCTGTTCCTGGAGGGCAACGGCGGCCCCGCGCCCCGGGTGCGCAGTGTGTTCCGCGATCCCGGACTTTTGCTCCGTGAGGTCCGCGCCAGCGGCAAATGGCCGGGGCTGTACCGCATTCTGGAGTTCATCGCGGGATTCGTGGGCTCGGCCCTGGAACGGTTCCAGGAGTCCTCCGAGTGCCCGGACTGCCAGGGGGGGCGGCTCAATCCGGTGGCCCTGGCGGTGCGCTTCCGCGAGCACAACATCCGCAGTCTTTCGGCCCTGCCCATCGAGGAGGCCCACGGGTTCTTCCAGCGGCTGGAGCCGGACCCCACCGAGCTGCTCATCGGCAAGGACATCTTCCGGGAGATCCGCTCCCGGCTGGGCTTTCTCAAGGACGTGGGGGTGGGCTACCTCACGCTGGACCGCAAGGCCAACACCCTTTCCGGCGGCGAGGCCCAGCGCATCCGGCTGGCCGCCCAGGTGGGTTCCGGACTTCAGGGGGTGCTGTATGTGCTGGACGAGCCATCCATCGGGCTGCACCAGGTGGACAACCGCCGGCTGATCAACACCCTGCAGCACCTGCGTGACGCGGGCAACACCGTGTATGTGGTGGAACACGACCAGGAGACCATCGAGGCGGCGGACCATCTGGTGGACCTGGGGCCCGGGGCGGGCAGCGAGGGCGGGCAGGTGCTGGCCCAGGGCAGCATGGCGGATCTGAAGGGCAATCCTCTGTCGCTTTCCGGGCAGTACCTGGCGGGCCTGCGGAGCATTCCCGTGCCCGGGGCGCGGCGCCCGGCGGGAAAAGCCGTGCTGGGCATCCAGGGGGCCCGGCGCAACAACCTGGACCGGATCAACGTGCGGCTGCCGCTGGGGCTTTTCGTGGCGGTAACGGGGGTTTCCGGCTCGGGAAAATCAACCCTGGTGCATGACATCATCAAGCCCGCGCTAACCCGCCATCTGGAGGAGAGCCGGCCCGGCCGGGACGCAGCAGGCCGCCAGAAGCCAGCAGTCGGCCAGAAGCCAGCAGGCAGCCAGAAGGCTGTGGGAACCATCCGAGGACACGGGGACGACGGCTTCACCCGCATCACGGGCCTGCAACACCTGGACAAGGTG
The DNA here is from genome assembly GCA_029879595.1 of Deltaproteobacteria bacterium. Classification (GTDB taxonomy): domain Bacteria; phylum SAR324; class SAR324; order SAR324; family JACQKK01; genus JAOUPZ01. Next base: position 11,422 of record JAOUPZ010000008.1, read on the forward strand.
ATCGAGATCGACCAGTCGCCCATCGGGCGCACGCCCCGCAGCAACCCGGCCACCTACACCAAGGCGCTGGACCACATCAGGGCCCTGTTCACCCAGGTCCCCGAGGCCCGCATCCGGGGATACAAACCCGGCCGGTTCTCCTTCAACGTCAAGGGGGGGCGCTGTGAGGCCTGCCAGGGGGCCGGCGTGGTCACCATCGAGATGCAGTTCCTCAGCAACGTGGAGGTGGTCTGCGAGGAGTGCCAGGGGCGCCGCTTCAACGAGGAAACCCTGCAGGTGCACTACAAGGGCCGCAGCATCCGGGACGTGCTGGAGATGAGCGTGAACGAGGCCGCGGAGTTCTTCGCCCAGCAGCCCGCCGTGGCCCGCATCCTCAATACCCTGCAATCGGTGGGGCTGGGCTACATCCGGCTGGGGCAGTCCTCCACCACCCTGTCCGGGGGGGAGGCCCAGCGGGTCAAGCTGGCCTCGGAGCTGCGCAAAAGGGGCACCGGGCGCACCCTGTACATGCTGGACGAACCCACCACCGGGCTGCACTTCGAGGATATCCGCACCCTGCTGGACTGCCTGAACACGCTGGTGGAGCAGGGCAACACCGTACTGGTGATAGAGCACAACCTGGACGTGATCAAGGTGGCCGACCATGTGATAGACCTGGGCCCGGGCGGCGGGAAGTACGGAGGCCGGGTGGTGGGCCAGGGCACACCGGAGGAACTGGCCGCCCTGCCGGGCTCGCTCACCGGGCAGGTGCTGGCCGGAATGCTGGGCCACACCGCACCGGAAAGAGAGGACAACGGAGGCGCCCCCCGGCGGCGCAAGGCCCGGCCGGCCCGGCAGGACCTTTTCGTCAAGGGCGCCGAGCAGAACAACCTGCGCAACATTGACGTGAGCATCCCCCGCAACCGGCTGACGGTCATCACGGGGGTCTCCGGCTCCGGCAAGACCTCCCTGGCCTTCGACACCCTGTTCGCCGAGGGCCAGGCCCGCTATGTGGAATCCCTGTCCACCTACGCCCGGCGGTTTCTGGGGAGGATGGACAAGGCCCGGGTGGAAAAGATCGAGGGACTGTCCCCGGCCATCGCCATCGACCAGAAGAACAGCGGGCGCTCGCCCCGCTCCACGGTAGCCACGGTAACGGAGATTTACGACTACCTGCGGCTGCTCTACGCGCGCATCGGCCGCCCCCACTGCCCCGGCTGCGGGCGGGAGCTGAGCGGCCACAACCCCACCCGGCTGGCCCGGGAGCTGTGCCAGGAGCACTCCGGCGAGCGGCTGGTGCTGCTGGCCCCCCTGTACCGCCCCGGTTCAAAGCGTCCCGCCATGCTGGACAACCCGGCGCACCTGGGAGAACTGGCCGGGGCGCTGGCCGCCGAGGGCTTCACCCGGCTTCAGGTGGACGGCGAGGTGGTGGAACTGGAAGCCATTCTGGCAGGTCACGGCAGGGCGGACGGCACGGCAGGCCGAAAAAATGCCGGCAAAAGTGCCGGTAAAAGTGGCGGTAATAAAAGCGCGAAAATTCCCGCCGGGGCCGGAGTGGACCTGGTGCTGGACCGGATCAAACTGGCCCCGGGCTCCCGCAAGCGGCTGGCCGAGGCCCTGGAAACAGGCTTTGAGAAGGGCCATGGCCTGGTGCGGCTCTCCTTCCCGGACAGCGGCGCAACCCGGCTGGTGAGCGAACCGGTGGGCTGTGTGGACTGTGATTACTACCAGGACGAGCCTCCCCTGCCCCGGATGTTCTCCTTCAACTCCCACGCCGGGGCCTGCCCCGCCTGCTCGGGGCTGGGGCGCTCCCCCCAGGTGGACCCGGAGCTGCTCGTGCCCTTTCCGGAATATCCGCTTTTAAAGGGCGCCCTGGTGCCGGGGCGGCTGGGCCAGTCGCTGGCCCGGACCCGCAGCCTGCCCCTGGCCCTTGTCAAGGCCTGGGCCAAGCGGGAGGGAATAGACCTGGAGCGTCCCTTCGGAAAGCTGAACGAACGGGAGCGCGAGCTGCTGATTTACGGAGACGGGCAGCCCCTCAAGGCCAACAAGCGCCGGGCCTTCAACCGGGGCACGCGGGTGGTGAACACCGTCTGGCGGGGTCTGGCCGGGCTGGTGATGGACTGGTACCAGGGCGAGGACCGCGAGAAGTGGTATCCGCATGTGGAGCCGGTGCTGGCCGATGTACCCTGCCGCGAGTGCGGGGGCGAACGGCTCAAGCCCGCCTACCGCGCCTTCACCATCAACGGCCAGAGTATCTCGGGCTACTGCGCCAACACGGTGGAACAGGCCCTGGCCGCCCTGGACGATTGGAAGCTGGACAGGACCGGGCGCGCCGTGGCCGAGCAGCCGCTTCAGGAAATCCGCTCCCGGCTGGGGTTCCTGCGGGATGTGGGGCTGGGCTACCTGACCCTGGACCGGGAGGCGTCCACCCTGTCCGGCGGAGAGGCCCAGCGCATCCGGCTGGCCTCCCAGCTGGGTTCGCATCTGGTGGGGGTGCTGTATGTGCTGGACGAGCCGACCATCGGCCTGCATCCCCGGGACACCGCCCAGCTGCTGGGAACCCTGAAGCGGCTGCGGGACCTGGGCAACACGGTGGTGGTGGTGGAACACGATCCGGACACCATCCAGGCCGCGGACCATGTGCTGGACATCGGCCCGGGCGCGGGGCACCTGGGCGGGGAAGTGGTGGCCCAGGGCCGGCCCAGGCAGATCATGGCCAACCGGAACTCCCTCACCGGGGCCTATCTTTCCGGACGGCTGCAGGTCGCCCCCGGCGACGGCAAAGCTGGCGGCAAAGCTGCCGGCAAAGATGCAGGCCAACACAACGGCGGCCCGGCGCTGCTGGTGAAGGGAGCGAACGCCAACAACCTGAAGAACATCGACGCCGCCTTTCCCCTGGGGCGCTTCACCTGCGTCACCGGGGTCTCCGGCTCCGGCAAGTCCTCCCTGGTGGTCTCCGTGCTGCAACGGGCCCTGGAGCGCCGGTTCAACCAGACCCGCGTGGTGCCGGGCCGCCACCAGGGCCTGGAGGGCACCGAAGGGATCGACAAGCTGGTGGTTATCGACCAGTCGCCCATCGGCAGAACGCCCAAGAGCAACCCCGCCACCTACACCGGCATAATGGACAGGATCCGCCGGCTGATGGCCAGCACCACCGAGGCCAAGACCAGGGGCTACGGCCCGGGACGCTTCTCCTTCAACGTGCACGGGGGACGCTGCGAGGCCTGCGAGGGCCGGGGCTTCAACCACATCGAGATGCACTTTTTGGCCGACGTGTGGGTGCCCTGCGATGTCTGCGGCTCCAAGCGCTACAACCGGGAAACCCTGGCCGTGCGCTTCCGGGGCTGCCATATCGCGGAAATCCTGGACATGGAGGCCGACCGCGCCCTGGAGCTTTTCGCCAACCAGCCCGGCATCCGCCGGGGGCTGCAAACCCTGTGCGATGTGGGGCTGGGCTACATGAAGCTCGGCCAGCCCGGCAACACCCTGTCCGGCGGGGAGGCCCAGCGGGTAAAGCTGGCCTCCGAACTGGGCCGGCCCTCCAGCGGCAAGACCCTGTACATCCTGGACGAACCCACCACCGGGCTGCACATGGACGATACCGCCAAGCTGCTCAAGGTCCTGCACCGCCTGGTGGACGAGGGCAATACGGTGGTGGTCATCGAGCACAACCTGGATGTGATCCGCACCGCGCACTACCTGATCGACCTGGGGCCGGAGGGGGGGGACGCCGGCGGGTTCATTGTGGCCACCGGTACACCCGCCGAACTGGCCCGCCGCAGCAACACTCACTCCGACACCCACACCGGCCTCGCCCTGGCTCCGTTCTTCAGGCAGTAAGCCCGGATAATTATTTTTCCGCCGCCCTGCCCCCCTGGTGGAGTCGGCTGCCGATAACTGTTACAACGGATTCATGGAACCTGGAGAGACAACCTGGAAGGGGCTTTTGAAGCAACTGACGGCAATGCTGGCGCTTGCAGCGCTGCTGGCGTCGTTTCTGCCATCCTGCACCCGCACCGTCCCCCGCGCCCCGGTAAGGGAGGATCACTACCGGGTGAACTGGGAACAACTGGAACACACCCCTTTGCGCCAGGGCGGTCTGGTGCTGCGCCCGCTGATCATGACCCCCACCCGCTACCCCCTGGAGGCCAGCTTCAAGCGCATGCTGGAGCTGGACATCGCCGGGGTGTGGGAAGGCATGGACTTCCGGTTCCATTCATCCACCATCCCGGACGGCGCCCTGGAACGGCTCTATGACGAGGGCTACCTGCCGGTGTATCTCCAGGTGAGCAATCCGGGCGAAAAGCCGCTGGTGTTCAACCCGGACCGCCTCTCGGTGGGGGGCGGCGGCGATGTGTACATGTACCCGGTGAAGTCAGCGGAACTGCCCCCGGAACTGGTGGAGGTGGACGTGGAAAAAACCGTTATCAGCGTGCTGGCGGCGGCTTTGATCGTGGTGCTGGTGGTGGCCGCGGCCAAGGATGGCAAAAGCCCCCGGGGCGATCTGGCCGGCGACGTGCTGAACCTGGGGGCCCGGGTTTCCATGGAGGCCACCACCGGGACCAATCGCACGGTATACAGCCAGGGGGCGCCCCCGCCGGACGAAGCAGCGGCTTCCCGGCCCGGCCCGGAGGACAGCGGCATACTGACCATGACCGAGATCGCCCCCGGTGAAAGCCGGGAGGGGTTCCTCCTGTTCCGCTATGAGAACCTGCTCATAGACTGGGACCGGGTGCGGCTGGTGGCCCACTGATAGCGCCGTACAGCGTGCTGGTGGGTTGGCGTGCTGGTGGGTTGGCGGGCCGATGGCCCGGTGCCCTGGTGGACAGGTGGACAGGTGGGCACTTTGCTCCGCTGAAAAAAGCAATCTCCCAAAGCGTTACCTCAATCGCCCCAGAATCACCGGGCGGGGCTCATTGTCGGCCCACAATGCGAAGGTCTTAACACCGTCCTGTTCTTTGTGCTTCATTTCAAGGGGTGCCCCATAGTACACCGGCCCCTTGAACCAAAGCTCAATCTGCCCCGAGTCCGCCTGTCCGGATGACCCCAGCCTGTCAAGGCACTGCGCCGCCAGCCGGTGGGGATGCAGGGTAGCTCCCCGCCAACCCATCCGCCGGGCATACCAGCCCCAGGTGTGCAAGGGGTTGCCGTCCCCGGAAAGGCGGGAGAACTCCCGCCCTCCGTCAACGGGGGCGTTCCACTTCAGGCATGAGCCTCCTTCCCAGTCCTGCTTTTGGGGCTGCGCGGTGGTGGGGGATTCCTGTGCGACCGGCCTGCCGTTCCCGGAGAACCGCCCCCGGCTGAAAAAGGTGATCCAGCCCTCCCAGGCGGGCTTGCCGCCGGAACATACTTCAATATGGATATCCACCTCCAAGCCCTTTTCCAGCACCCGCCAGTCAGCGGCCCGGCCGGAAATTTCCAGGGGAGCGTCCCGCCCCGGGGAGCGGTGGCTCAGCATACGGTTGCGGGTCTGGAGCATCCTCCAGATGGGCACGGGGAAAACCCGGTGGCTTAAAATGGCGAATTGCAGGGGAAACGTCATGGTCTGCATGAAGAGCTGGTCCGCTGGATTGCCGGTTTGGACATCCAGCCCTGCCAGGCGGCGGAAATCCTCCTGGCTGTGATTGTCCGCGGTCGGCTCCCGCCATTCAGCCCGAATATCGGGCATGCCTGAGGCCTGCAATCCCCTTGACGGATACATGGCCCGCAGGAAACTGCCCAGCCTGCCGGGTCGACGGTTAAACTGCATTATGTACTTGCTGGGTTTCATGTTTTCTCCGTCGATATTTTTTTCCGGGAAGGCAAAGCGCATAGATAACAATACTTCTCCCTGATTTTTAAGGCAATAAATCAATCCGTATGGGCCCCGCCCGCCAGGAGCGGTTTGATTCCCGCCAAAAAACATCTATATTTAATATTGAAGTCATGCTGATTCTTTTGGCGCATTATTTCGGCAAATTGTTTCAGCTAATTGTTTCGGCAAATTTCGACTTCATACAGCATGGGAAGTGACGCTGTCCGCGTCCTCAGGGGAAGGGAGAAACAGCCAGAAAGGACAAAAGGCGTTCGGGGCCGAAAGGCGCTGAACAAGCCTCCGGACGACATTAACCATGACTGAATCCAAAACGGCTGAAACAAAAACCACACCGGAAAGCCAGAACGGCACAGTAAAGCAACTGGTTGAGCCCTCGCCGCGCGCCGTGCAGACAGTGGAATCCTCCCAGGATTTCCTGGCGCAGGTGGTGGGCAATGAATCCCGCGAGGGCGAGCGCATCCAGGCCGGCCCCATTCTCAAGCTGATGTACGATACGGCGGCGGCGGTGAGCATCCGCCACTCGGGGCACCGCACTGTAATGTTGCGGCTGGACCGCCTGGATATGACCGGGCTGATCTGCCACATGGACCTGGTGCGGCTGGAAGGCCGGGTGATAGAGGCCGGACGCTCCTCCATGGTGGTCGAGGTGCGCTGCATGACCAAGCGCCCCATGGAGCGCGATTTCATACCCTGCCATGTGGGCTACCTGACCATGGTGGCCATCAACGACCAGGGGCAGCCCACCCGGAGCATGCCGCCTTTTTCCTATGACTCCCCCCTGGGCAAGGAAGCGCGCATGCTGGCCGCCCACCGGCGCTCCCAGCTGGACGAGCGCAAGCAGTCCATGGCCTGGATCGAGCAGGAGCACAACCTGCGGGTTCAGGATGTGATGGAGCGGGAACCCTTCGCCAGGTACGATTACCTCAGCCCGGAAGAATCTGAGGTGCACGTCAAGGGGCAGCTGCTGCCCTCCGGGCTGTACCAGGACCGCCGGGTGCTGGCCGGTGACCTGCTGGTCTGGCTGGAAAGGATTGCCACCTACACCGCCCGGCATTTCACCCGCAACACCCATGTGGTGACCATCTCCCTGGACGAGATCGAGTTCAACCGCGCCCTGCATGCCACCGACCGGATAGAGCTGCGCTCCCGGGTGGTGTATGTCCGCACCCACACCCTCCAGGTCACCATCGACATAACCGTGCATACCATGGACGGCCAGCGCTATAACCTGGACCCGGTGAACTTCATCATCCTCAACTACCAGCCCAATGGCACCAAGAAACGGATCCATACCGGCCTGCGGCTCACCGACAACGATCAGGTGAGCCTGAAGCGTTATCTCAAGGCCCGCACCAAGCATTCGTTCTGGAAATCCAACCCGGAAAGCCACCTGATCCTGTCGTTCTGAGCCGAAAGGAATCCGCCGGAGCCCGTCCGCCGTTTTTATTTGCGGCAGATGACATTTCACAGTTTTTCCGGGGACTTCCAGCTGATACACTGTATCATCAACCAAAACAGCAGGGCCGCTGCAATCCCGGCCAGCATTGTCAACGCGGAGCTTCTGTTTTCATGCCCGTTTCCCCATACATTCTATTCAACAACGAGGAGTGGGGCCGGCTGCGCGCCGACATGCCCATGACCCTGGGGGAAAAGGACCTGGAGAAGCTCTCCGGATTGATCGAGCAGGTCTCCATGGACCAGGTGGTGGAAATCTACCTGCCCCTGTCACGGCTGCTGAACCTGTATGTCCGGGCCACGCAGGATCTCTACAAGGCCACCGGAACCTTTTTGGGCAACCGGGCCGCCAAGGTGCCCTACGTCATCGGCATCGCGGGCAGCGTGGCCGTGGGCAAAAGCACCACCTCCCGGATACTCCGCGAGCTGCTTTCCCGCTGGAGCAACCACCCCAAGGTGGACCTGGTGACCACGGACGGATTCCTCTACCCCAACCATATCCTGGAGGAAAAGGGGCTGATGAAGCGCAAGGGGTTCCCGGAAAGCTACGACCTGCACCGGCTGCTGCAGTTTGTCTCCCGCCTCAAGGGGGGCGAGCCGGGCCTGCGGATTCCCGTCTACTCGCATCTGACCTACGATATTGTTCAGGACCACGAGCAGGTGGTGGACCAGCCCGACATCGTGATCATCGAGGGCCTCAACGTTCTCCAGACCGGCGACGGCCACCCCTCGGCCAACCCGGAAAGCCGGGTCTTCGTTTCAGACTTCTTCGATTTCAAGATATTCGTGGACGCCCGCCACGAGGATGTGCGCGGCTGGTACCTGAGGCGGTTTTTGAAACTGCGCGACACCTCCTTCCAGAACCCCCGCTCATACTTTCACCGCTACGCCTCCCTGTCGGACAGCGAGGCCCTGGAACTGGCCGGCAGCATCTGGGACGAGATAAACGGAGCCAACCTGATGGAAAACATCCTGCCCACCCGGGAGCGGGCGCACCTGATTCTGTATAAGGGAGCGGATCATTCGGTGGAACGGGTGCGCCTGCGAAAGATATGATTTCCGCCGGCCCGGCTGAAGCCCCCCGGGCTCAGACCAGCAGCCTTCCCCTGAACACCGTCACAGCGTTGCCCAGCAGCAGCACCCGGTCCCCTTTCAAAGCAACCCGCAGTTCACCGCCCCGGGGAGAAACCTGCCGTGCGGAAAGGCTGTCCCTTCCCAGCCGGGGCGCCCAGAAGGAGCAAAGGGTGCAGTGCGCCGACCCGGTCACCGGGTCCTCGTCGATGCCGGCGGCCGGAGCGAAAAAGCGGGACACGAAATCCGAGCCGCTTCCGCCGGAGGCGGTGACGATGACCCCCCGGGCCTCAAGGCCCTTCAGCAGGCTCATGTCCGGTTTCAGGGCCCGCACCTCCTGCTCCGAGCCCAGCAGCGCCAGCAGGTCGTCCCGGCCCCGGCCCGTCCACACAGGTCGCGTCCCCAGCGCCCGGGCCAGATCCTCCGGCAGCCGGTCTTCCGTCTTTTCATCCAGTTCGCGCGGGGGGTCGGCGGGGAAGTCCATCTCCAGTACCGCCCCCCGGCGGGTCACGGTGAGCAGCCCGCTACGGGTGTGAAAGCGGGCCGGTTCCTCCGGCGCCAGCAACCCCTCGGAGTACAGCACATGGGCCGTGGCCAGGGTGGCGTGTCCGCACAGGTCCACCTCCACCGCCGGCGTGAACCAGCGCAGGTCCCAGCCGGACTGGCTGTCCTGTGGTTGCTGCCCGCTCTGGCGGGGCTGGCGCAACAGGGCAAAGGCGGTCTCGCTCAGGTTCATCTCGGCGGCCAGGGCCTGCATCCATTCCGCTTCCCGGGGCCGGTCCAGAAGGCACACCGCGGCCGGGTTGCCGGCAAACGGGCTGGATGTAAAGGCGTCCACCTGGAACAAAGGCAGACCATCGGAAGGCTCGTTCATGTGTACCCTCGCTGGTCGGGCCGCAACGGGGCGCAGACGCAACCACCATCCCGGCCGATTGAAAAAACGCCT
>JAOUPZ010000168.1 GCA_029879595.1 Deltaproteobacteria bacterium
AATGACCAGGACGAGGCGGAGGATGTATTCCAGCAGGTGTTCCTGAAGCTGCACCGCTATCGGCACAGGTACCGGAGCGAGGTGCCGTTTTTGCCATGGCTGTTCACCATCACCAGGAATGCCATGATCGACCATATCCGCCGGGGGAAAATGGACCGGTGCCGGGCCGGAGATTCCGAGGCCATCCTGGAGAGCCTGGCCGCACCGGCTGAGGAGGGTGCCGACCCGGGGGAGATACTGGCGCAGATGACCTCGTTGAGCGAGAAACAGCGGCAGGTGCTGGAAATGAGATTTCAGCAGGGATGGGATTTTGAGGAAATAGCCGGATATTTTCAAACATCCGCAGTCAATGCCCGCAAGATGGTTTCCCGGGCCATGGCCGCCATAAGAAAGATGAAACCGTCATGAACAGGAACCAGCAGGATTTCCAGGAGTTCAGCCGTTTCGTGGAATCCACTCCACGGGATACCCGGCCCGCCTGTGACCGGCTGATTGAGGAGCGGGTGCGGCGGGATATCTGTCCGCGCCCTGAGCATATCTGGGTCCGCATGGCGGTTATTCAGGGGGTGGCCGGCGCGGCGTCACTGGCCTTCTGCCCACAGTTCGGGCTGGGACTGCCTGAGCATGTGCCCTTTCTTCACGCCATTCATCAATCAGCGCCGCTGGGGGTGTTTTACTTTATCTGCGGCATATTGTTCATGGCCGGGGGGGCTTTGTTGTCCTGCCTGCTGCTGACCCTGGATGAGCGCAGGGTTATCCGCCGCACCCACCCGGTGTTTCACCTCCTGTTCAGTGCGATGTCCTATGGGGCGTTGATGGGGCTGGGCACGGAGGGGTTTGTGCTCCACTCCCTTTTGTGGATCGCCGGGGCCTTCACCGCCAGCGCCGGGCTGTTCGGAGCCGGAGGCGTGCTGCTTACCGCCTGGCGCAGCCAGGGCGTTCAATAGCCTGCTTTGGGGGCGTCTGCCTAAGCAGGGCGCCGGTGCGGCGTGTTTTTCCGGTGGCGGGGATTTGTAATTGAGCGGTGGGACTGCGGGCCCCCCTCAGACGGCCCGTTTTTCCAGCAGTTCGGTAAGCTGCCCGTCGGGCAGGGTGTCTCCGATGGCGTTTCGCAGGCGCATTATGGCCTGGGTGCGCAGCTGTGAGACCCGGCTTTCGGTGATGTTCATCACCTCGCCGATTTCCTTGAGGTTGAGCCCCTCGTCGTAGTACAGGGACAACAGGAGCTGCTCGCGGTCCGGCAGTTCCCTGATGGCCTGGGCCAGACGTTTTTTCATGTCGCTCAGCGAAAGCGTTTCCAGCGGGTCGCCGGCCTGGGGATCGGCCAGTACGTCGTGTATGTCGCCATGGTCCCCGTCGGAATCGCGGTGGCCCAGGTCCTCGATGGATAGCAGGTTGACGGCCTTGGACTTGAGCAACAGTTCCCGGTACTCGTTCAGGGAAAGCCCCAGCCGAACCGCAATCTCTTCCTCAAACGGTGCCCGGCCCAGTTCGTAGCTTAACTCCTTGTTGGCTCTTCCCACGCGGTCGGCGTTTTCGCGCACCGAACGGGGGACCCAGTCGGTGGCCCGCAGGTCGTCCAGCATGGCTCCCTTGATGCGAAACTCCGCATAGGTGCGGAACTGCGCCTCGCGGCCCGGATCGAATTTTTCCAGGGCGTCCAGCAGACCGATCATACCGGCCTGCACCAGGTCCTCGCGGTCCAGGTTTGCCGGCAGACGGGCCGCCAGCTTGTTGGCGATCTGGCGCACCACGGGCGCGTATTCCAGCGCCACCTCGTCCCGGGTTTTCCCCTGGTATGCCTTTAGCGCATAGGGGTTGTTCATTCAGGTCTCCCTGTGGATCCTTGCCACACCCGCCCGGAGTTCCTTTTCCGGGCCCGCCGCGGCGGCGCAACCGCCCCGGTGGTGAGGAAAATCAAGACCGCGGACGCCTTCCCGGCGTCCTGTTCATACATTGGAAGCGGTCCCGCGGGTGGTCCGGATGCCCATCGTTCGAGCCTCCAGACTTCCCTGGTGGACCGGTCCGTACTATTTCACCTTCTTCCAATGCAATAAGCGGTCCCAAAAACCATTCGGGCCGGTATTTTTTTCGGGAGCTCCGAAGCTGCCGGGGGAGTGCAGGGTGCCGGACCCGTCCAGGAGGGCGGCAGTTTCGCGGAACGCGCGCGCCGCGGGGGAGGAGGGATATGATTCCACCAGGGGGGATTGCCGGCGGACGGCGCGGTGGATGTTTTCATCAAAGGGGATCGCCCCCAGGAACTCCAGCTGCACCCGGAGAAATTCATCGCAGACCTTTTTCAGCCGGTTGTAGACCGAGCGTCCATCCGCCTCGGTGCGGACCGAATTGGCGATCAGCTTGAACTCCCGGACGTGGTACTTGATGGAAAGCAGCTTCATCAGGGCATAGGCGTCCGTGATGGAGGTGGGCTCGGCGGTGGCCACCACCACCACCTCGTTGGCCGAAGCGTTGAAGCGCAGCACATTGGAGGAAATTCCCGCCCCGGTGTCAATGAACAGATAGTCCATCTCTTCGTCGATACGGCTCATCTCGCGGAACAGGTGCATCTGTTCCTCGAAGCTCATCTCGGACATTTCACTGATACCGGAGGAGGAGGGCAGGATTTTAAGGTTCCGCGGCCCGGTAAGCACCACGTCCTTTATATCCACCTGCCCCATCATGACGTGTTCCAGGGTGTGAACCGGGCTCAGTCCCAGCAGGACGTCCAGGTTGGCCAGCCCCATGTCGGCGTCCAGCAGGAACACCCGGCGGCCCATGGCCAATAGGGACAGGGACAGGTTCAGCACCACGTTGGACTTGCCAACCCCGCCCTTGCCGCTGGTGATGGAGATTACCCTCATCCGGTTAGCGGTCAGCCTGGCCGCCGGCTGCCGGGGCAGGCCTGCTTTGGAAGAACCGTCCGGCCCTTGCGGCCCGTCCTGGTTCCTGCGCTGGGATTCGGGGCGGCGCTGCCCCGCCATCCGGCGAAGTGTGTTGGCTTGATCCATTTTTAGTTGCCCCGCCGGCCTGATGCTCCGGCCGTGCTCCCTGCGTCAGGGACGTTGAATGTTTGGAGCCTTGTGCTTCAGGCTCCTGCGATATCAAGCATCAGGTCCACCATCCGTTCCCTGGTGGCGACCTCAATGTCTTCCGGCACCTTCTGCCCCGTGGTCAGATAACCAAAGGGCATCTTGAACCGGATCGCGTGATTGAACAGCGACCCGAAGGTCGTGCTTTCGTCCAGCTTGGTGAAGCATACGCTGGACAGGGGAAGCTCCCCGAACCTGCGCGTGGTGTCTGTGATGTCTGAATCCTTGGTGGTCGCGCTGAGGCACAGCATCAGCTCCAGGCCCTGGGCCTTTCCGAACAGTTCGCGAAGCTCCTCGATCTGTCTGTCGTCGCGCTGGGACCGCCCTGCGGTGTCGATGAACAGGCAGTCGAAATCCCGGTGTGTTTCCAGGGTCTCGGCCAGTTCAGCGCCATTGCGGGCCACCGTCACGGGCAGGTCCATGATCTTGCCATAGACCTTGAGCTGTTCCACCGCGGCGATGCGGAATGTGTCCACGGTGATCAGCCCCACTTTCAGGTTGTTTTTCAGGGCCTGCTCGCTGGCCAGCTTGGCCAGCGTGGTGGTCTTGCCCACTCCGGTGGGACCAACCAGGGCCACCGTCTTGAGTTTTCCCTTTTCCGGCGTGATTCCCCCGGTGATTTTAAGAATCTTCATCATCATCCGGGCCAGGAAAATCTTCACATAGCTGAAGTCTTCCAGTTCCTTGGGGGGTATGTTCTTGGCGGCCTCGTTGACCATGCGCCGGGCGAATTTTTCCTCCATGCCGCCAAATAGCAGCTGCTGGTAGAGCACGATCAGATTTTCCGGCAGATCTTCCGGGGTCCCGCCCATGGCCTGCCGGGACAGCATCTGCAAATGCTGGCGGAGTTCCCCCAACTCGGAACGCATGCTGGACAGGGTGCGTTCCTCGCGCAGCAGGCTGCGCTGGGTGTCTCCCACATTGCCCAGAATCTCCTTCATCTCGTGTATGTCGTCCTGGAGTGGGGCCAGCAACTGCTGTGTTTCCAGGCGGGTCTTGTTGATGACCTCGCTCAGGGCGTCATCGTACTGCCCGCTGCCCCTGGGCCTTCCCAGGGCCGCCATCCGGGGTTTCTGGGCGGCCTGGGGCCGGGGCTCCGGCTGGGCTTCTGTCTCCAGGGCGGCGGTGACCTCCAGCATGGGTTTGCCGAACAGTCCGAAGGTGCCGCCGGGGCTGCGCACCTGGCGGGTGGAAAGAATAATGGCGTCATGGCCCAGGTCTTCCTTGACCTTCTGCAGGGCCTCGGCCATGTCAGCGCCTCGATACCTTTTTACTTGCATCCCTTCCCGTATGTTCTTGGGGGAGCCATTCCCTGTGCTCCTCCCGGGTTATCCGATTATCCCCAGTGATTCGATCCTCACGTCGTTGGATATTTCGTTATGAGAGAGAACCACCAGATTGGGAATGAATCTGTCCGTAAGTTTTTTCACATGCGGACGGATCAGTGGAGAGCATAACAGTATGGGCTGATAGTTGCCCACAGAAAATTTTTCCATATGACCTTCTATGGTCTGGATGATGTTCTGGGCCGAATCGGGATCCAGCCCCAGGTAGGTGCCCTGGGACGTGGTCTGCAGGGAGTTGGCCAGCTGGTCCTCCACCTCCTGCGAAAGGGCCATCAGGGGCAGCGTTCCATCGGGTGTCTGATATTGCCTAGTTATGGTCCGCGACATGTTCTGGCGTGTGTATTCTGTCAGCAGTTCCGGGTCCTTGGTAACCCCTCCCATGTCGGCCAGGGTCTCCAGGATGGTGTGCATATCCCGTATGGAGACCATTTCGGAAAGCAGGTTCTGCAGTACCTTTTGTACCTGCCCCAGGGAAAGGATTCCCGGCATCAGTTCCTCCACAACCTTGGGCTCGTTTTTGGCGAAGTTGTCCAGCAGGCGCTGTGTTTCCTGGCGTCCCAGAAACTCCGGGGCATGTCGCTTCACCACCTCGATCAGGTGGGTGGAGACCACGGTGGGCAGGTCGACCACGGTATAGCCGGAGATCTGCGCCCGGTCCTGGTCTTCCGGGTTTATCCACAGGGCGGGCAGGCCAAAAGCCGGCTCGATGGTGTCGATGCCGGTGATTTCCTGCTCCACCTCGCCGGCCTTCATGGCCAAAAAGTGCCCCATCATCACCTCGCCGGTACCCACTTCCACGCCGTTTATAATAATGGAATAGGCTCCCGGAGCCAGCTCCAGGTTGTCCTTGATATGAATGGGGGGGACGATGAATCCCATCTCCAGGGCGATCTGGCGGCGGATGGACTTGATCCTTTCCAGAAGCTCGCCGTCCTGCTCGGCGTCCACAAGGGGTATCAGCCCGTAGCCCATCTCCAGTCCCAGGCGGTCAATGGGCAGCATGGCCTCGATGTCTTCCGGCGTATCCTCGGCCACCTGCGCCGCCTCGACCAGGGCCTGCTCTGCTTCCTCCTCGGCCGCCTGCTCCCTGCTGCGGTATAGCGCAAAGGCCAGGGAGCCGATGCCCCCCGCAACCAGAAACATGGGCAGGGTGGGCATGCCGGGAATGAGGGCGAAGACCAGGATCACCGAGGCGGCCACCACCAGGGCCCGGGAGTTGCCCAGCAGCTGCTTTCTCAGATTTTCCGACAGGGCCTCGTCAATGGAGGCCTTGGTGACGGCGATACCGGCGGCTACCGAGACGATCAGCGCCGGCATCTGGGATACCAGGCCGTCGCCCACGGTCAGCACGGTGAAGGTGTTCAGGGCCATGCCGATGTCCATATCGTACTGGAACACCCCGATGACCAGCCCGCCTACGATGTTGACCGCGGTTATCAAAAGGCCGGCGATGGCGTCGCCGCGGACGAACTTGCTGGCACCGTCCATGGCCCCGTAGAAATCCGCCTCCTGCTGGATCCTCCCCCGGCGATACTTGGCCTCGGACTCATCGATGATTCCGGCGTTGAGGTCCGCATCGATGGCCATCTGCTTGCCGGGCATGGCATCCAGGGTGAACCGCGCCGCCACTTCCGCGATGCGGCCCGCGCCCTTGGTGATGACCACGAAGTTGATCAGGACCAGAATCAGGAAGATTATGATGCCGACTATGTAGTTGCCACCCACCACGAAGCCCCCGAAGGCCTGGATCACATTGCCGGCGGCGCTGAGGCCCTCGTTGCCGTTGCCCAGGATCAGCCGGGTGGAGGCCACGTTGAGCGAAAGCCTGTACAGGGTGGATATGAGAAGTACGGAGGGGAATGATGAGAAGTCCAGCGGATGCACTGTAAACAGCGACACGAACAGGATCAGCACGCTGACGGCGATGCTGATGGCCAGCAGGATATCCAAAGCCAGGGGCATCAGTGGCAGGACCAGCACCATGATGATGCTGACCACGCTCACCGCGAGCATGATGTCCGTTGTGCGCGATGCGCTGGCGGGCACCATAGAGCTTGTCGCTTGAGTTGCCATCCGGTTCTACCTGGGCCGTGCCAATCCTTGGCTGTTCCTTGGCGTATACCTGCTGGTTTCTGTTCTTCCCTGAAGCCGGATCACCGTTGAAAGCGTCCAAGCGTGACAACCGGCCGGCGCCGTTTTTGTCAAGGCCGGCGCCTATCCTTTTATTGTATCACACTCCAATTAAGTGTGAAAACGCATGTGATATTTCATTGCCGGGTACTGCTGCCGGGCCCGCCCTTATCTGAGGAATGGGGGACGGACTTGTTTTTCAGCCTGTACACATAGGCCAGAATTTCAGCCACGGCCTTGAACAGGCTCTCTGGGACCTGCTCCCCGATTTCCACGTTGCCATAAAGCTCCCGGGCCACCGGGGGGTTTTCCACGATGGGCACGTTGTTTTCCTCGGCCACCTCACGGATGCGCATGGCCACGAAGTCCGCGCCCTTG
>JAOUPZ010000169.1 GCA_029879595.1 Deltaproteobacteria bacterium
TCCGATCCACCGGCCCGGTCCCAGATCTCCAGGCGGTCCCGGGGGTCGCGGACATAGGCCAGCTTGAGCGAGTTGCTCCAGCCATAAATGCGCAGTTCCTCCTCCCCCTGGCGGCGGCGCTGCTGGTCCAGCAGGCCGTATGAATCGGCCACGATGCACAGCTCGGATACCCGGCGCAGATCCCAGTCCAGGTTGTTGACCAGGAAGGAACGCTGTTCCACCGGGTCATGCAGGTTCTCCTTGACCGTCAGCACAATGCGCAGCATGGAAGGGGCGACCTTGAAATAGGCCTCGTCCAGCCGTTCCCGGGCGGAGTTCACCCACTCGATCTCGCTCATCAGCGCCGAGCGGTTATCCCAGTCAAACAGCACCATTTCCTCGCTGAGCGCGCGCATCTGCTCCCAGCGGGACTGGATTTCCTGGATAAAGCCCTTTCTGATCTCCGGGGGCTGGGTGGAGTGCAGCGACGTCTGGCCCTGGGGCATAAGCGCGCTGTCAGCTGATAGTATCCTTCTTGCCATGGCTGTTATGGAAGCTCAACATGCGTTGGTGGATTTCCCGCACCAGGGAAAAATAAGCGTTTCGGGAGCGGGGGTCGGAAAGTTCCAGGGGCGTCATGTGGTTCTGCGCCGCCGTGGCGATGGCCGTGGAAATGGGGATGGCCGTCTTGAAAATGTGTTCCGGGAAGGTCCGTTCCAGGGAATCCCGGTTCATCTGGTTCTGGGTAACGCCCTCACGATGCAGGGTGATGGCTATGCCCAGCAGGCGGCACCGGACCGAATACATCTCGCGGAAGTGGTTTAGGTAGGAAAGCAGGTTGCTGATGCCGGTCAGGGACAGATAGTCGGTGTGGGTGGGGATGATGATATAGTCCGCGATGAAAAGCACATTGTCGTTGATGATGGACAGCGTGGGCGGAAGGTCCCAGATCACCAGGGAATCCGGATGGAACTCCTGCAGAAGGTTATCCCGGAAGTAGCTGACCGGATTGTCCGTCATGTGTATCTGCTTCTCGGCTTCGTACAGGTGCAGGCGGCCGCTTTCCACCACGAAAAAAGGCGCCTCGTCACGATAGCGCAGCATGTCCAGGGTGTCCGAGGCCCGGTACAGGTACGAGCCCAGGGTGTTTTCCGTGTTGAGATTAAGGGAGATGGCCACGTTGCCCTGGTTGTCGGCATCCACCAGCACGATTTCGCGGGAGGGGTTGGCCACGGCGTACTGGTGGGCCAGCGCAATGGAAAGAGTGGTCTTTCCCGTGCCTCCCTTTGCTGAAAGTATGGCGATATTGATCATTTGAATACAGCCGGCAATACGGTTTTCGAAAAATCGTGTTCAGCGCCCCAGGGCGAAAAATCTCCCCTGCCGGCCTGTTGCTGGATAAGAAACGGTCCAGAAAGAACTGCCCTGCGCTAAATGGCGGGATTCCTGTGGGCCGGAAAAAAGCGGGCGACGGGATTCGAACCCGCGGCCCTCAGCTTGGGAAGCTGATGCTCTACCAACTGAGCTACACCCGCAACGGTCGTTGCACTAAGAATTAGTGAAATAACGGGCCTAGTCAAGACCCGGAGACATCCGGCCCCATTTCAATGCCTTGCATTCCTGCCCTGCAATCCGGCCGGTGGAAAACAGCTTGAATGCCTGTGTGAATACCTGTGTGAATAACAGCTTGAATAACAGCCTGAATAACAGTGTGCGCAAAGGTGTGAAAAGGGAACAGGGGGGCGAAATCAATATGGCCACCCCTGGCGGCCCCGGCCCGAAATACCGTTCTGACTTCATATTGGCTTGTATCAATTCCGGGAAAATGCCATTATTTACCACTGATAAAACAATCACAAAAGCAGGATAACGGGTGGGAATGTTTCACGTGAAACACCTATGAACGATTTTTTGATAGTGGCCCTGGATGGACCGGGCGGGGTGGGCAAAAGCACCACCGGGACGGAACTGGCCGGCCGGGTCGGATTATTCTTCCTGTCATCGGGAAGGGTATACCGCGCCATGGCCTGGGTGGCCCTGCAAAACGGCTGGATTCCCGGTGAAAACATGCGCCAGCAGGATATGGAGGACGTGGTAATCAGACCTCTGGAAACCGGAGATCTGGAGGTGAACGACCAGGTGCTGGGAGATGTGCTGGTGTCCGAGGAAATATCCCATGCTGCCTCCGTGCTCAGCACGTTTCCCTGGGTCCGCGACCGGGCCAACGGGATAATGAAGGAAACCATCGACATGATGGCCAGGGAAAAAAGGTACAGTGGTGTAATTCTTGAAGGCAGGGATATCGGAACGGTGGTTTATCCCGGCGCGGACCGCAAGATATTTCTCACCGCCAGCGTGGAGGAGCGGGCCCGGCGCCGCCATGCCGACCTGGTGAAAACAAACCCCGGCGAAAAGCTGGAGGATGTGACCCGGTCACTGGAAGAGCGAGACCGGCGCGACAGTACAAGGGATGTGGCCCCGCTGGCCATGGCCCAGGATGCGCTGCTGGTTGATTCAACCGGCATGACCTTCGTGGAGGTGGTGCAGCGCATGGAGCAGTACCTGGAAACCGGCCGGTGAGCCCCCCGGAATAGATAATTCCGCAAAAAACCCAAAGCCAGCCAAAGGGGCGCACTGTGAAAAAACAAGTCGGGCTGTGGGTAAAAAGCCACCGGAATAATGCCCAAAAGGATACAAGCCCTAAAGGATTCAAGGCAGGAAAGATAAATCGCAGGAAAGACGAAATAGCAGGAACCAAATAGCAGGAACCAAATAGCAGGAACAACAACTAGCAGGAAGACACCGGCGCGGCAGCGGGAAAGCCGGCGGAACACAGGCTGCCAGGCCGGTCAGCCCACACAGAACAATAAAAAGAGAACGGTGGATAGATGAAAGCCATAATACTGGCAGCAGGCCCCAGCGAGAGAATAAAGCCCTTCACGGAAACCAGGGCCAAGCCCATGATCCGCATGGCGGGTCAGACCATTCTGGAAACGGTGCTGAAATCCCTCCGGGAGGCCGGAATCACCGAAATCGTGCTGGTGGTGAGCCACAAGCGGGAGGGCATCGAGCGGTATTTCGAGCATGGCGCGTCACTGGGGATGAGCATCGAATATGTGGTGCAGGAGCCGATAGACGGCATTGGCGCGGGTCTGATCCGTTGCCGGGAGCATATCAACTCCGAGCCGTTCATGCTGGTTTACGGAGATGTGCTGGCCACCGGGCAGCCATACACGGCGGTGCTTGAGCAACATGCCGAATGCGGGGCAGCGGTGGCCGCTCTGTCCCTGCCCACCGCATCCGGCGAGTTCGGCAATGTATATCTCGACAACGAGATGCGCATCACCCGGCTGGTGGAAAAACCGGATAATCCCCATCTGTCCAACTATGTGTTCGCGGGCATATTTCTCCTGCCCGCGCAGATCATGGACCTGCTGGATAAACACGGCAATGACATCGAGAAGGTGTTCCACCAGATGATCGAAGAAAGATCTATCTTTGGCACTTTCTGGGAAGGCGGGTGGATAGACGTGCGCCGCCCCTGGCAGATACTCGACGCCAACCGGATGCTCATGGATAAATGGGACTCCGCGGAGATACACGCCTCGGTGAAAATGGAGGGACAGGTGCACATCGAAGGCCCGGTGCGCATTGAGCGCAACGTGGTGATAGGCGCGGGAACGGTGCTCAAGGGGCCGTGCTATATCGGCGAGGACTCTTATATCGGCAACAACGTGCTGATTCGCTCCTACACCTCGCTGGGACCGGGTTCCATCGTGGGATATGGAACCGAGCTCAAGAACTGCGTGCTTTTCGGAAAGTCCGTCCTGGGCCGGCTTTCCTATATCGGCGACAGCGTCATCGGAGAGGATGTCCACCTGGGGACGGGAGTGGCCACCGTGAATCATCTGCCGGACGGGGGAATAATCCCCTCGGTGTCCGAGCAGGGACAGCTTTCCACGGGAATGACCAAGGTGGGAGCATTCATAGGCGACGGCGTGATTATCGGCGCGCGGCAGGTGATAGCCCCAGGAGCCAGAATAAAGGCCGGACACCGGGAGCCGGACCTGATTACCGTCAAATCCGTCATTTAGCAAAAGGCGGGTAAAACACCACAACAGGTATCAGGACCAACAACACAAACAGCGATTACAGGAACCCACATGTGCGGGATAAGCGCCGTTACAGGAAGTGAAGACATTGTTGCGATTCTCTACGAATCCATACTGAACCTGGAGTACCGGGGATATGATTCCTGCGGCCTGGGTGTGGTGGGTAACGGGAATGTCACCGTGAGAAAGAACACCGGCGGCGTGGAGGAGGTCAACCGGAAGGAGCACCTGACAAAACTCAAAGGGAAAACGGGCATTGCCCATACCCGCTGGGCCACTCACGGCAAGGTTTCCCGGGAAAACGCCCACCCCCACAACTCGGCGGACGGTCAGTTTTCCATCGTGCACAACGGCATTATCAACAACTACGAAGATCTGCGCGACGAACTCATGGCCCAGGGCGTGGTGTTCAAATCGGAAACGGACACCGAGGTGATGGCGCACTTGCTGGAAAAGACTTTTCAGGAAACGGGGGATATAGAGCAGGCCTTCATCCAGTCGGTAAAGCGCCTGGAGGGCTCATTTGCCTTCTGCATGGTCAGCGCCCGCTCGCAGCAGACCATATACTGCGTGCGCCAGGGTTCGCCACTGGTGCTGGGGCTGGGCACCAAAAGCAACTTTGTGGCCTCGGACGTAAACGCCTTTCTGCAGCATACGCGAAAGGCCCTGGTGCTAGAAGACGGTGAATACGCCACCGTCACGCCCGATTCGGTTACCGTGCGCAAGACGGCAGATGGCAGCCTGGTGAGCAGGAAGCCCATCCGGATCGAGTGGGATGCCGAAACCTCCCGCAAGGGCGGCTACGCCCACTACATGCTGAAGGAAATATTCGAACAACCCCAGACGATACGCAACGCCCTGGCGGCCACCCAGGAGGGCGTGGAACGGATTGCCTCGCAGATAAGGGAGCGGCGGGATACATACATGATGGGCGTGGGCACCACTCATTATGTGGCTCAGGCCGGCCAGTACTTCTTCTCCAGCCTGGCCGGGAAATACCTCCCCGTGGTCAGCTCGGACGAATTTGTGGACCTGGCCGTGGTGGGACCCCAGGACATGGTCATGGCCATCTCCCAGTCCGGGGAGACCTACGACACCCGCAGGGGTATTGCCCACGCCAAGGACCAGGGCGCCCGCACAGCCAGCATCGTCAACGTGATGGGCTCCTCGCTGAGCATGAGCACCGACGAGGTGATCATGCAGGGCTCGGGGCCGGAGATCTGCGTGGTGTCCACCAAGGCCGCCCTGGCCCAGATGGTCATCCTGCTGCGCCTGGCCCTGGAAACCGGCTTGCAGGAAGGGACCCTTGCGGCGGAACAATACGATGAGAGCTATTCACACCTGAAGGCCCTTCCCGATACGGTGACCGCGGTTCTCAACGAGCGCTCCGGCTTTGTCCGCAACCTGGCCGACAAAACAGTGGGCTACCGGAACTGGCTGATGCTCGGACGGGGCATTTACTATCCCATGGCCCTGGAAGCCGCCCTCAAGCTCAAGGAAATCACCTACCTGCATGTGGAAGGCATGGCCGCCGGGTTCCTGAAGCATGGCACGCTGGCCCTGGTGGACGAGGAAATGATGTCCTTCTTCTTGGTGCCCACCCCGGAGGAAAAGGAGCTGAACCAGCACACCATCTCCGCCATTGAGGAAGTCAAGGCGCGCAAGGGGCCGGTCATCGGAATTGCCTTTGAAAACGACAAGCGGGCGCTGAAGCTGCTGGACCACGCCATCGAACTGCCCCCCACGCCTCCCCTGGTGGCCCCCCTGCTGGAACTGGTGGTGGCCCAGTTGTTCTCATATTTTTCCGCCCTCAAGCTCGGGCGGAGCATCGACAAACCCCGCAATCTGGCCAAGTCGGTAACGGTGGGCTGAGGCAGCCTGGGCTGTGACCGGCGGCCGGCCCCGGACATTCCGTGCGCACGGAATATTACTTTCCGGTGCCGCGGGGCCCGAAGTCCCGCCCAAAGCGGCTTTGGGGCGATGGAACTGCTGGCGGCACCCTCTCAGGTTAACAATAAAATCCGGAATATCCGACAATTTGCCCGGAATCCGTCCCGGGCAGGCCCGCACAGGCCCGTACAGACCCGGGCAGATCCCAACCGGCCCGTCCGATTGGCATTGGGTCCACTGCCGGGTATGATCCTGTTGAACCGCAGTTAATACCGCCCCGGCGCCGTTTCGCGGAGCCGGCCCAACCGTTTTCCAGGGGTGCCATGGTACCAGTCGTCAGCTATTTGCGCGCCGGGCCCGGCTCTGTCGGGCCCCGTGAGCAGGGGCGCGGAATTGCCACCGTACTGGAAAGGTTGCTGCTGGGCAGGATGCTGCTGGGCAGGATACTGCTGGCGGGCCTGCTGCTCCTGGGGGGGGCGGCCTCGCCAGTCCCGGCGGCGGAGTCCGCTGTGGATCATCCGCCCTGGCGGCTGGGCCTGCACCATCCCCAGCCCGCGTTCTGCCGGCAGCAGGACCCGGCCCAGCGGGACCTGCTGGTTCTGCGGCTGGTCTATGGCCTGGGGCGTTCTCCCCGGGGGTGGCAGACCCTTCCCGGGTACATGGAGCTTGCCGGGGCCGATGGGGGCGCGCTGAAACTGCGCGCGGAGGAGCTGTGGGGAGTGAATATGTTTCAGCCCCTGGAACAATGGCGGCGGGCCATGCTGGGGCTGCCCGGGGTGAACCCCGGAGCTGCGGGGGAAACCGGATTCGTGGTGGATGGTTCTCCGTTCCCGGCGGGCCTGTTGTTTCTGGGCAGCCGTCTGGGCGGTTCCAAACTGCTTCCCGTGCGGGATGACGCGGCTGATAAATGCCGGGAC
>JAOUPZ010000170.1 GCA_029879595.1 Deltaproteobacteria bacterium
GTGGTCGGTGTAGCGGGTGAAGATTTTGATCCAGAACTGTTTCTGCTCCTCGATCACGGGGGCGGTGGGGAAGGCATCCTTGTCGGATACCGGCGGAAACAGACCCGGCTTCAGGCCGGCGGCGTCCGCGGCGGCTTCCTCCAGGGCTCCCGATTCGGCCTCCAGGGATTGCTGCAGGGCTGCGGCTTCCGGCGACAGCCCGCTGTCCTCACCATCGGCAGCCGGGGCGGCCTGGCCTGATACCGAAGGGGCTTCCTCCTCGCCTTCCTCCTGAGCGGTCGCTTCCAGGTCGCTGTCTTCCTCCAGGATGTCAATCACGCTCTCCGGCTCTCCCGGTTCAACGGATTCCTGTGGGTCTGTGTCGGCGGCGCTTTCCGGGCACGCCTGGCCGGGGTCCTCCCCGCGGGCTTGTGCTTCCGGCTGGGCTTCCGGCTGGGCTTTAGTCGGTGTTTCCTGCGTAGCTTCCTGTGAAGATTCGCCATCGGCCTGTTCCCCGGCCGGCAAGGCTGCCGGTTCATCCGGGGTGGCGTCCTGCCGGGTCTGGGGGCAGGGCGGCTCAGCCCGGACAGGGGCCTGGGGCGCCAGCAGAGCCAGGGCCAGGGCCGCCAGCAGGGCAATTCTCAGCATCAATCGCGGGGCGGGCTGAAAGGTGCTCCGGCAGGCGGATATGGTTTCAGGTCCGGGCCGCAGGCCCTCGCCGTGGGATTGGTTGGATTGTGGGTTCAACAGCCTGGTTCCTTGTCAAAGCGTTTCCAAAACAGCATGAAGCACGGTTTCCCGAAATGTTACACAATAATTGTCGGTTATACAAAGCCTGCGCCAGATGGGTCCATTGCCGGTTGGTGAGAGGCCCCTCAAAGGGAGGCGGATATTTTGCGGGCGGCCTGCAGAAGTTGTTCCACCTGCCCGGTGTTGAGTTCCACCTGGCTGCTGGAAAACCCGCTTTGCCCGATAGCCTTGTCGGCGGCGGGCTGCCAGATTTTCAGCCATTCCACGGGCTCCGGCTTTTCCGGCTCGAAGAACCGCACCTCCAGGGCCACCTCACCCGGAACAGCCTGGGGGCCGCTGCCTTCAGCCAGGTATTCCAGCACGTTCAGCCGGGAGAGCGCCTGGGCGAATCTGGTCCGTTCCTGGTCATCGCCTTCCTGATCCAGTGCGGCGGCCCACTTGCCCGGGGAGTCCGTTTGATACAGGGATGCGCTGCCGCCGGAGATGGCGATCTCGATCCGCTCCAGCTGGGGCATGGTCACGGCGAGCAGCTTGCGTTCCATCATCTGCGCTCCGGCCCGCCTGGGGCGTTCCACATCGGTCTTGGGCAGCAGGTACACCTTGTTGTCGCCGAGAAAGCGGGCGAAAACCATGCTGCCTCCGAAGCTGTCATTTCCCAGTTCCAGCGTCAGGGGATCGGCCGCACCCCGCAGCCGCACCTCAAGCACGCGCTCCGGGTTGGGTAGTCCCAGGGGCTTGCCGTCCAGGTCGTCCAGCCGGCCCAGCCTGCGCTTGGCCAGGGGGGCGGCCAGGAAATCCAGCATCTTCCGGGCGATGTTGTTCCCCTTGAAGGTCCTGGCAGCTTCCCGGGAATCATCCTTGGTGCCGATTTCATCCCCCCCGAGGGTCTGCACCCAGATATGGGGCTCCTCCCGGCCCTCCGTCCAGCGGGCGGAAAGGGTTACCCTGTGCTCGCCGGAGCGGTATTCAATGGATTCAACATCCCGCACCTGGTGCTCCCACACGGCGCCTTCCCCTTGCGCCGAGCCCGCCCCTGAGCGGTGGGTGAGCCAATAGGCCCAGATAAGGCTGAAAACCAGCAGCAGGGCCAGCGTTGCGTTTCCTCTGTTCATTTCGATCCTCCCTGGCGCCGGCGGCGTCCTCCCAGGATGAATCCAACCAGCAGGGTCAGGGTGGGAACACCCGCCACCGGCAGGTAGAACCAGAGCCAGTCGTCATCCTTGGCATGCTGGATGCGGATATCCTCCTCGCTGGCGGGCAGGCTCACGGGGGCCTGCTTGTCGGTGACCCAGCCCACACTCAGCTCCAGGGTCTGCTGGTTGGCCGGGTTGCGCAGCAAAAGGTCCGAGGCCATGTCGGCGTCGGCGAATACCAGAATGGAGGGCCGGGGCTCCTTGTCTTCGGGCTTGGTTTTAATATCGGGTATCATGCTCCGGCCGTGCTTCTTGGCGTGTTCCTGGCGTCCCACGCCCACGGCCAGCAGGGGCACCTCCTGTTTTTCCAGCGCCGAATCAAAGATCAGGTTGCCGTTCACGTCCCCCCAGGTTCCCGGCATGCCCTCCAGGACGGGCTTGACTTCCAGCCCCTTGGGGGGTGTGCCCAGCTTGAGTGCTCCGCTGCCCATGACAATCAGGGGCGACTGCCGGGAGTTGCCGCGCATGGACGCCACGGCGGGATGGTTGGCATAGCCCACGGTCACCAGCAGGGCGTGATCGGCCCGGGAATAGGTGCGCCGGGCGAAAACGCGGTCGTTGGCCTGCACCAGGGGCACGAAGCGCACCCCGAAACCGGCCAGGAAGCTCTCCAGGCTTTCGCCGGCCAGCGTGGTTTCCGGTGGCGGACCCTGGCGGGGCTCCAGAAAGGCCAGCAGGTTGCCGCCTCCGTCCAGGTATTTCCTCAGGGCGTTTATCTCCGAGACCAGGAAGGGCCTCCGGGGTGCGGTAATGATCACCAGGGCCGCGTCCGGGGGGATGGCCTCCCCCAGCCCTTCCTTCAGGCCCAGGGGCTTGGGATTCAGGTTCAGGTTTCTCAGCAGGGTTTTGAACTGGTGGAACTCCTCGCCCTTGGAGCGGGAGCCATCGGAGATTTCAAGGCGTTCCCCGTGGCCCACCGTGTAGTAGACCACCTGTTTTTCGCGGGTCAGCTCCCGGAGCCGGGCCAGGAAATTGCGGTCGAATTTTGCCAGGTTGCTGCGGGCTTCATCCAGATCCTCCCCCACCGTGATGAGCTTGGTGGCCTCGCCCCGCTTGAGTACCACGATTCCATTGGTGCGGGCCTTGTAGTATTGGGCCTCGTCGGGACGGATGTCCTTGTCCACCCGGATGAACTTCAGGTTGGCGGCGCCCTGCCGCTCCAGGCTTTTGAAGTAATCCTCCACCAGTTCCCCGGGTATGTTCCCCTGGGGAAAGAACAGCCCCGCCTCCACCTGCTCCTTGAGGTCGCGGGCCATCTCCAGGCTGGCCGGGGAGGGCTCGGAGGTCTTGAAGTAGGCCAGGTCCCACTGCCAGTCGCCCCGCTCGAACACGAAGTTCAGGGTGACCGCCAGGGCCAGGGCCAGCCCCATCCTGAGGCCCACGCTGCCCGCTGCTCTCAGGCGGCGGTGTTCCGGATGCACCGGCTGGGCGGCCAGGGCCATTTCCAGGGGCAGGTGCAGGGCCAGGCCGAACAGCGCCAGCAGCACCCAGCCCCAGTAGGCCAGGGAAGGCCAGTCCAGCGCGCCGGAGGAGGAATCGCCCAGCAACAGGCTCAGGCCATAGAATCCGGCCGAGCACAGGAAAATCAGCGGGGGCAGCAGCATCCAGTTCCAGATGCGGACCCCCGGCGGCTCGGTCCTGCGGCGTTCCAGCAGCACCAGGGCCACCTGGGCGGCCAGCGCCAGCACGCCCAGCAAGGACAGATAGGGCCGGGCCGCCGAACCGGCCAGCACCCGTTCCCCCAGAAACAGCAGCAGTCCCGCCGCCAGTGGCAGCAGGCCGCGAATCATGTGGTTAAACCCGGTCATCCCCGCCACCTCCAGGCTCCCAGCGAGCTGATGGAAATTTCGAGAAACAGCAGGATCAGCGAAAGGTAATACACCACATCGCGCAGGTTCAGTATCCCCCGGGCGAAGGTGCGGAAATGCATGTTGTGCAGGGCCGTGTAGTAGAACAGTGTCTTCAGGGGCTCCTCGGTCACCTTGGCCAGCATCCAGGATACCAGCAGCAGGGTTACCAGCAGTCCGGCCACCACCCCGGCGATGAGCTGGGTGTTGCTCCACACAGAGGCCGTCAGGCTGATGGAGATGCAGGCCCCGCCCAAAAGCAGCAGCCCCAGGTATCCGGCCATGATCTGGCTGAACGAGACCTTGCCGTTCAGGGAGATCAGCGCCGGCATATAGATGGAAAGCAGCAGGGTCAGCGCGAAGAAGGCGAAGGCCGACAAAAACTTGCCCCAGATCAGCTGGCGCTCGGTGATGGGCGAGGTGCGCAGCAGCACCAGGGTCTTGAGCTGTTTTTCCTCTGCTATCAGCCGCACCGAAAGGACAATGGCGGTGATCATGGTCACCCCGGAGGAGAAGAAGAAGAACGCCTCCAGCACCTCCTGGGAATAGCGGGGGTTGTTGCCCACGGCGTATACATTGAAAAGCAGCCCCGTCACCAGCAGATGCGCCGCCAGGATGATGTATCCGGAAATGCTCGAAAAATATCCGGCCAGTTCCCGGCGGGCGATGAGCAGCACAATGGCTGCTCCTCCCGAGCCTACTGCCGGAACACGGCCGGCCTTCTGTGCGATATCATTGCTCATGGTGTTGCCCTATGCCACCTCCGCCTTGCCCAGCAGTTCCATGAACAGGTCCTCCAGGCCGTGTTTTTCCGTGCGCAGTTCCATCACGCCCAGGCCGGCCTCATGGCAGGCCCGGCTGAGAATTTCCCTGACATCGCCCCGGGCCGTGATATGGACCTGCACCACCTCTCCGTTCCGGGATTCCAGGTCGGAAAACCTCGTTTCCGGCAGCTTGTCCAGCACCGCTTTCAACTTGTTCTCGCCTCCGCGCACCTGGAGAAACAGGCGTTGCTGTCCGGCGAGGGTTTCATGGAGGTCGCCCTCGGTGCCCTGGGCCTTCAGCGCCCCTCTGTCTATCAGCACCACCCGGTCGCAAACATTGGTAATCTCCGCCAGGATGTGGCTGGAAAACAGGACGGTGTGACGGTTGCGCAGGGAGCGGATGAGCTCCCTGATCTGCACTATCTGAAAGGGGTCCAGCCCGGCCATGGGCTCGTCCAGCAGCACCACGCGGGGCTGGTGAATGATGGCCTGGGCGATTCCCACCCGCTGCTGGTATCCCCGGGACAGGTTGCCCAGCCGCTCATCACAGACGTCACTGAGCCCCGTTTCGCCCATTACGATCTCCCGGCGGTTCTGGGCCTGGCTGGCCGTGAGCCCCCGCAGCCGGGCGGTGAAATCAAGATAGGCGGTTACAGTCATTTCGGGATAGAGCGGGGGCTGCTCGGGCAGGTAGCCGATGAGGTGGCGGACCTCCAGGGGGGATTCCACCACCGACAGGCCGTCCACCCGCACGTCACCCTCCGAGGGCAGCAGCTGGCAACTGATGATCTTGAGGGCTGTGGATTTGCCGGCTCCGTTTTTTCCCACCAGCCCCACTATTTCTCCGGGGGCCACGCTGAATGACAAATCCTGGAGGGCTTTGCCCGTGCCGTAATATTTTGTCAGGTTTAAAAGCTGGATCATGAAGCTCCATTTTTCCCCGCCCGGCCGCCGTTATGATCCCGCCGGCGGGCGGGTCATGCCCCAAGGGCGGGCAACAGGCTGTACATCAAGCTGAGATACCATGAACACTATTTCGGTTTAATTCCCCGCATGGGGTTCCACCGGATGGTGCCGTGCTAAAAAACAGGGCCATAAATCCCTGGCAGTCCCAGTATTGGTTTTCCGGTGTGACGGTATTGAAGGACAGGCACCCCCTGACGTCCCCTCTGCTCGGGCTGGTTGCCCCGCCTATCCCGGATCCCCCGGTGGGTTCTGGACGGGCCGGGCATATCCCCGCAGCATTCGCCTGCGCAAAGGCGAAGGGTTGCCGGTGCTTCAGCCCTTGTTGGCCTGTTTCTGCAACTCGTTCCGCCAGACATTCGAAGGATAGAATGTCACCACCTTGCGGGGGGATATTTCGTACTCGTCCTTGGTCTTGGGATTTCTGCCTACCCTGGCTTTTTTCGAGCGGACCTTCCACTGTCCGAAACCGCTGATCAGAACGGAGTCTCCGTTTTCAAGCGAGTTTTTAATGATCTCTAGAATCTGTTCCACCTGCTGGCTGGCTTCTTCATGGGATAATCCCATCTGAAGTTCTATGGAACGAACTATATCGGCTTTGACCATGGTTTTTGTGGGCTCCTTTTCCTGCTAAATTCCTGTCTTGCCTGTCTTGCGGCTGTTCGGCCCGACCGGCGCTTACAGATAGTACAGCTATATTTGAATCACAGTTATATTTGCCAGATAGACGCTACCTGTTTCAAAGCATGCAAAAATAAATGTCTCAATCTCCCTTTCTGCCCTTGCACAAACTACTTGTACATACCGCACTTGCACATCCTCTGTTGCCGGCCTTTTGCGCCCGGCTCCATCCTGCTCCGGCGGGGTAATGCCGGCTCGAGCCCCCAAAGCAGCCCTGTCCCTTTGCCAAACTGCCTGGAAGCCGGGCCCGGCGCCGGAATATTTTTCCGGCTACCGGCCTCGATTTCAATCAGCAGGGTCCTCCGCAGGCACGGGCTGAATATAAAAACTTTAGTGAAAAAATTCAGCTATATCAGAGAACAGATAATCACAACTGTCAAGTGCTTATCTTTGTAATTTCAACATTTTTCCCCCTCGAAAGGATTTCTCGAAGGGTGTCCCCTGCCTTTTTCACCGGCAAAGGCCCCTGTTTTTTCCGGCCCCCAATGCCGGTCCAAGGCTTACCCAGCCGTAAATCTCCGAAGTGTTGCGTGCCGCCTGTTCTAGAACACCCGTTTGAAAACCGTCCCCCGGCATTTTGGGCAGGGGGGCACCCTGGTGGCATGGTCAAAGCTAAGCTGCTGCCCGCACTGACCGCACTCCAGGTTTCCCGAGCCGGCTATCTCCCCGGTCTTGTAGGTAAGCCGTTCGTTTATCCGGTCTGCGAAATGTTCGA
>JAOUPZ010000171.1 GCA_029879595.1 Deltaproteobacteria bacterium
CCCGGCAGGTCAGGCCGCCTTCCGGGCCCACCAGCAGGGTAACCGGGGACTCCGGCTGACCAGCCCCGCCCAGGGCCGCCCCCAGATCAGTATCGGCAGACGCCGCCAGCAGAAACCGCTGCCCCTCCCCCGCTTCCTCCCGGAGCGCCTCCTCCAGATTGCCCTGCAGGCTCATCCCTGGCGGCCACACCCGGTCGCACTGCTTGCAGGCCTCGGAGGCGATTCGCTCCCAGCGTTCCGGCACTTTCGTTCCGCCGGATTTCTTCCGCGGCATCGTTGAATTATCCCCGTGGAAAAATACCAGCCGCTCCACCCCCAGCTCCGTGCATTTCTGGATGATCAGTTCCAGGGCTTTGTCCTTGACCAGGGCCTGCATCAGGGTCAACCGCAGGGCATTCCGGGCCGGCACCACCACCTCTTCCAGCACGCGCACCAGGGCCGACCGCCCGCCGGCCGCTTCCAGTTCGGCCTGGAAACGCCTTCCCCGCGGGTCCTGCAGGAGAAACCTTTCCCCGGGCCTGACACGCCGTGAGGACAAAAGGTGCCGGGCCTCCTCGCCGGAGAACTCGAATTTCATACCGGGGTTCAGATCCTGCCCGGAATAAAAATAAGACATGGGCTGTCCAACAACAAAGGATGGTTTTGCCGCGCACGGCCGGCCCCGATGAATCCGGGACTCCGGCTCTACCGGAATCTGCCCGGAAGGCTCCCGGCACACATTATCAGCCGGTCTCTATTCCCAGCTGCTTTATCTTCTTGTGCAGGTTGCTTCTTTCCAGGCGGATCGCCTCGGCGGTCTTGCTGATGTTCCAGTTATGGCGCTTGAGCATCGCGCTGAGATACAGCTTTTCAAAACTGTCCCGGGCCTCGCGGTAGGTTAACTCCTGGCTGACCAGGGCCTCCATGCCGGGCTTGGGGGCGGAGCCGGACTGGCATCCCACCGCGTTCAGAATCGCCGGCGGGATATCCCCCACAGTGACCCTGTCCGTGGAAACCATGATCATCATCCGCTCCACTATGTTCTTCAGCTCGCGGATGTTGCCCGGCCACTGGTATTGCTGAAGCACCTCCAGGGCATCCCTGGTAATCTCCTTGGGTTTCTGGCCGTGCATGGATG
This sequence comes from Deltaproteobacteria bacterium, assembly GCA_029879595.1. GTDB lineage: Bacteria > SAR324 > SAR324 > SAR324 > JACQKK01 > JAOUPZ01. The sequence goes on from JAOUPZ010000171.1 coordinate 1,118, forward strand.
TGAAGTACTCCATGAAAAATGGCACCAGCAGATCCACGTCCCCTGCGCGCTCCCGCAAGGGGGGCACGTCCAGCTGCAGGACATTCAGCCGGTAATACAGATCCTCGCGGAAGTTCCCGGCGGACATCTCCTCCTCCAGGTTCTTGTTGGAGGCGGCGATTACCCGGACGTTCACCATGATGGTCTTGTTTCCCCCCACCCGCTCAAAGCGCTGCTCCTGCAGAACCCGCAGCATCTTGGCCTGGGTCTTCAGACTCATGTCGCCTATCTCATCCAGAAACAGCGTTCCTTCGTTGGCCTGGTCGAACTTGCCGATCTTACGGGTGGTGGCGCCGGTGAATGAGCCCTTTTCATGGCCGAACAGTTCGCTTTCAATCAGCTCCTCCGGAATGGCCGCGCAGTTTACCTCCACAAACGGGTTCTGGCTGCGGGGGCTTTTCTCATGGATCAGGTGGGCCACCGATTCCTTGCCGGTACCATTTTCGCCATGGATAAGCACCCAGGCATCGCTGGCCGCGGCCCGTTCTATCTGCTCCATCATCTTCTGGTAGGCCGGACTGTTGCCCACGATGCGATGCTGGTTGCGCTGCATGCTGGCCCGGAGATTTACATTTTCCATCTCCAGACGCGACTGCCGCAGGGCGTTGGCCAGGGTCAGCAGAAGCGTTTCGGCGTTGAAGGGCTTTTCAACGAAATGATAGGCGCCGTTCTTGGTGGCGGTTACGGCGGTATCAATATTGGCGTGGCCGGAAAGCATGATCACGGGAATCTGGGGGTGAATCTGCTTGAGTTTCTTGAGCACCTCAATCCCGTCAATCTTGGGCAGCCAGATATCCAGCAGGACGGCATCAATATCGGGCGGAACCTCACCCTGGAAGCGGGCAAGGCATTCCTCTCCCGTTTCGGCGAGTTCCACCGAGTATTTCTCATCCTCTAGGAGGTCCTTCAGCCCCAGGCGGATGGACTTCTCATCATCGACAACCAGTATGGTATGGGTCATGGCCTGTAATAAATCCGTCAATTCAACCGGAACTCCATGGTGAAAATGGTGCCCCTGGGCTTGCGATCCGTAAACCGGATATACCCATTATGGTCCGAGATGATCTGGTTAACAATGGTAAGCCCCAGCCCGGTGCCCCCTTCCTTGGTAGAAGTGTATGGCTCGAACATCCGGGAGCGCACCGACTCGGGAATTCCCGAACCGTCGTCCTCCACCTCCGCCATGACTGTCTGGGTGCCCTTGTCGAAGGATGTGCCCACTCTCACGGTTCCTCCCCCGTTCAGGGCGGAGATGGCATTGTCCATAAGATTGGTGAATACCCGCTTTATCTGCTCCCTGTCCAGCGGAAACAGCGGCAGATCCTTGTCCAGTTCCAGCTTCAGGTTCACGGTATCGGGAACACTGTTGGCATATAACCGCATCACCTCCTGGATTACCGCGTTCAGGTCGCCCTGCACCGGCTTGGAGTCTGGCAGCTTGGCGAACTGTGAGAACTCGTTGACCATCTTCTTGAGGCTGGTGACCTCGTTGATGATGGTCTGGGTGCACTGGTCCAGCACCACGCCCTCATCCTTCATCTCGGCCAGATACTTGCGGCGCAACCGCTGGGCGGAAAGCTGGATGGGCGTCAGGGGATTCTTGATCTCGTGAGCCACCCGGCGGGCCACCTCGCGCCAGGCCAGGGCCCGCTGGTGTTTTTGCAATGATGTCACGTCCTTGAGCATCACCACGGTGCCCTCCGGTTCGCCGGACTGAATCTGCAGTGCCAGCAGGGTCACCTCCATGATGATGGCCTTGCGGCTTTCCCCCAGGGTTATGTTTTGTGATAGCTGCCTTTTTGATTCACCGCGCAGCCTGTCCAGCAGTTCATCCAGCAGGTCCACCATCTCCCTGGGCAGCAGCACCATGAAGTGCTTGTCCAGCCAGGCATCCGTGCGCAATTGCAGCATCCTCCAGGCGGGGCGGTTCACCGCCTTCACGCTGCCCTGGGGGCTGAGATAGATGATGCCCGCGTCGATATTTTCCAGGAGCAGTTCCACCAGCCGGTTGCGCTCGGCCAGGTTCTGGTGGCTCTGGCGGAGCTCCTGGGCCGAATGGACCAGCTGGCCACGCTGATCGGCAAGCTGCCGGCTCATGGCATTGAACGACTTCACCAGCCCCATGAAATCCGATTCCAGCGGCCCCAGGCTGCCCCCCTTGACCTGATAACCCAGCTCACCGCCAGACACCCGGTTGGTTGCGTCATCCAGGCGTTCGATGGGCGTGACAAATCCCCGGGCCAAGTAGAAGGCGATCCAGGTGGCCGCAAAAATGATCAGCAGCGTCATCACGATCAGAAAGGTGAGCATGAGCGGGGCCAGCTCCCGGCGCAGCACCCGGCTGGTGTTCCGGCTGCTGTTCAGGGCCAGCAGGGAACTGACCATGGTCGGCGGGGCCATCTCAAACAGTTCCAGCTTCAGCGAGCCGGCCCCGGGAAGAGGAACCAGCAGGCGCTGCATGGCCCAGTCCACCCCCTGCTCGATCCAGTAGCCACCATCCGGGGACTCAAAGGTGTGGATGGGTGGAATCTTCCAGGTTTCCAGCACTTTTTCATCGGAAACCCAGCGGGCGATCACCCTGTTGTCGGTGCCATAGACGAACATTCCGCCCTGGTATCCGGGGTGATAGCCGCCCATCCAGTCTTCCTGTAAATAGCGGGCCTCATCGCGGGGCAGGTAGGGCAGTACTTCCTCGGCCTTGCGGCGCAGCAGCTGTTCATCGCGCCTGGATAGTTCCTCGGTCACCATCTCAGTGCTTTCCAGCAGCCTTTTGTATTCGCCCTGGGACCAGTTCTCGAAAATGAAGGCCATGAACCCGCTGGCCATCAGGTGAAAGGCCGTGGAGGGCAGGGAGAGCGCGACAAAAGCCACGATGAGCTTGGCGCGCAGGCTCATTCCTGCCATGGGCTGGCGCCGCTCGTAGATAAGCTTGAACAGATTGCGCAGGATCAGGTAGAACACCGTAGTCAACAGCACGATGTTCACGTTCACCGCCACGAATATGGTGAGGTTGGTGTCGATCTGCTCCCAGTCGCTGAATCCCTTGTAGTTCACCAGAAAGGAGAACAGCACCATGATCACGCCCATCAGCGCCAGGATGGAGATGATCCTGTTGCGGATCTTGGCCCGGTGCCTGTGTTCGGCGGAGAAAACCTCCTCGGTCTGCGTGCGTTGTTTTGTCATGGATAGATTTGAGTCCGGTTGTTTGCCCGCCCCAGGCCGGGCCCATGCCGGTTTGTTAAATACGCAGGGGGATGGCCTCCCACCCTGATAATAAAAGGCATTATATCAAAGAAGTGCGCTTTGCGAAATCCGCGTGCCCGGGGATGGTGTTCCGGCCCGGTTCCGGAAGCCTGGAAAGCCCGCCGCAAGGGGGACGCATCCGGGTCGGATGACACCCCCATCCTAGCACTGTTTAGCGAACCGGGTCGACCTGGGAGAAGAAACAGCCCGTCCGCCACCCGGTGACCAAGTTTGAAGGCGGCGGCAAAATCACCCTGGATATATCTGCTGCCGGGCGCATCTTGGCTTTGCATTATCATTCGGGCGTGATATAAATATTTTTTCCGCACCCCGGAAGTTTCTCCGGGAAGCGGCCTGGAAAAAAGCTCCCGTAGTTAAACTGGATATAACGGTGGATTGCGATTCCGCTGTTCTAGGTTCGAGCCCTGGCGGGAGCACCTCCCCAATACAACCTGAAGCCGGATGAGGCAGCAGGGCCGCCGGCCTTGCACGGTGCCTTTGCGTCTGGCGCGCAAATCAGCCCCGGGCCCTCGTTTTTCCCCCTTCTGCTGACGGTCGACATTAATGGCCACAGGTGACGGCGGGGCATTTCCACCGCAAGTCAACGAAGTAAACAAATCAGCGGGCCCGGTCGGCCAGGACATTCTGCCACCAGGCTGAATACCCGCGCAGCAGAGCCTGCATGGCCTCGGGCAGTGGCCGGCCCAGGTGGCACCGCTCACAGGCAGCCCTGGCACCAGCCTGCACCGCCTGTGCGCTCCCGGCACCCTTGTCCGGAGCATGGGCCGCATGGCATTCGGTGCACAGCACCACATCCAGACGCAGGTGGGCCTGGATGCGATGGAAACGGCCGGGGTCCGGCGCCTGGGTATCCACCTGGTGACAGCCGCGGCAGGTGGCATTGGAGATGGGGTGAAGCAGCGCCTCCGGCTCGCTGAACCCGCCGCCAAGATAGGCCAGCGCGTTGCGAAAGCTGGCCATCAGCACCATGGCCCGCCCGGCAAGTCCAGAACCGCGATGACAGTCCGCGCAGAGAAACCCCGCCCTGGAACGCTGGAAATGCAGCCCGGTAAGGTCGGTGGGAAAGGAACTGACGGCCAGGGACATCTTGGCCTCATGCAGCGGCCGGCCTGTGGGGAGATGACAGGAGTTGCAAAAATCATTGCTGGATTCAAGCCGCTCCACCAGGAGCAGCCCGCCGGAAGCCGCCATGATGATCAGCGCCACGCCGGCTACGACAGCCCAAACACCGCTGAACATCCTTGAGCCCCTTTTGGAAGGGCTCCTGGCTCGCTTGGCGAAACCTTCCACAGGCCCCATGGGTATGGAATGAACGCACCGCCCCCCAGTGCGCTTTCGCCCAGGGTGAGGGTCGCGTCACGCATTCAATCCAGGACCGGGGGACTCATCATAATCCTGCTGTAATAACGGTCCAGGAATCAGAACAGGTCCTTGGACATCAGGGCGCGGGAGTTATCCGCCAGATGGGCATGGTTTCGCACTGCCTTCAGCTCCGTGCGAACCAGTTTTTGCAACTGGTCCATGGATTCGGTCCAGTCGTGCAGTTTCAGGAACCCCGAGCGCAGGTTATCCACCAGCCGCTGGGGAAGCCGTCCCGGATTGACAGCCTTCTTGCCGAAGTCCGGATGAGAGGGCAGCCTCAGGGGTATTATGGGGGTGGGGCGTTCACCCTTGGGGGTCAGGGCAAACTTAAGATCCCAGTCCACTTTTGCCAGCTTGTAGGTCTGGGCACCCAGCATGACTATCAACATGGTATCAAAGTCAATCTGGCTGGAGGAGTTCAGTTTGTTGACGTAGTCATTGCCATCCCCTACGGCAGGCACCACCTCGGACATGGTTAGCAGTGTAAAATCATGGGAGAAGAGGTCATCGAACTTTACCCGCCATATTTCATCATTGATGGTGTCATAACTAATAAGCAGCTTCATTTGTTTCTTTCTGGATGGATATCCCGCAAAGGGCCCGCCTTTTGAGCGGACTGATGAACAAACAATGAACAATTACAATCAAGAGCGCTCCGGCCATTGGCGTGAATCAATCTGGCCGGATATCACAATATCAAAATTTATCAACAATACCGGCAAAACAAAAGACCGCCCGGTAACTTTTTCCGGATTTCATTAAATACAATCTCAAAGAAACAGCCAACGGGCGGGGAATGCTGTCAGCGGAATTCTGCAGGGTGGCCGCGCCCCCTTCACCGGCTGCAGGGACCGGTCAGACGCAGGCCCTGGAAAGACTCACCCTGCCAGGAGGAGGGGATTCGGCGGGCTTCCTGGGGGACAGAAAAACGGCCACGCCCCTTTAGCCGCCAGAGGCCGCTATCAACTTGTATCAAGAGCTTTTTCTGCCGAAGCCGGGCTGATGTGAAGCCCGGCCAGAGAGTCTGGCTGACCAGCGGGCCTACTTCACGGTCAGTTCAAATATGGCCCTTCCGGTATCGGTTCCGCTGTCGGGGTCC
>JAOUPZ010000172.1 GCA_029879595.1 Deltaproteobacteria bacterium
GTCAAAGACACCGAGAGACTCAGGTCCTCGTCGCTGGCCAGCGACCGGGCCACCACGGAGGACTTTCCCACCCCGCTAGGTCCGGAAACCACAATCACTCTGGGATGTTTCATGGATGTAAAACCCTATTCGATGTTCTGAATCTGCTCGCGCAGTTTTTCCAGGGTGGATTTTATCTCTATGACCAGTGCGCTGATGGTCGTATCGTTGCTTTTCACGCCGAGGGTGTTTGCCTCGCGATTCATCTCCTGGAGTAGGAATTCAATTTTCCGGCCAACCGGACCATCTTCCCGCATTAATTTTTCCAGATGGTCCAGGTGTGTGCGAAAGCGCGCCAGTTCTTCCGAAACATCGCAGCGTTCGGCGAACAGGGCGATTTCCTGGGCCAGCCGGTCATTGTCGGGCAGGTTTTCCCCCAGCAGCTTTTCCAGGTTGTCCTTCAGCTTGGCGGCATACTGCCGGGGCGCATCCCGGCTGAGGGGCTCCACTTTATCGATAAATTCCCGCAGCCGGGAGCGCTGGTCCTCAAGCTCGCTGTGCAGGGACTTCCCCTCGGTATCCCGCATGCTCAGCAATTCGTCAAGGGCGGTGTTCAGCACCTTTCCCAGCAGTTCCTCAAACTGATCGCGCCGGCTTTCCCATGCATCGAACCTCACCAGTTCGCGCACCCCCATCAGGTCTCCCAGTGAGATGCTGACCGGCCGGCCCAGCAGGGTCGAGGCTTCCTCCACCAGGGCGGTCAGGCCCTTCATCAGGGGCTTGTTGAGCGCCAGGGGCTGTTCACCTTCCCCGTCCGGAGCCAGGTAGATGCTTCCCTCGATCTTGCCGCGCTCCAGCCGGGTCCGGATGATTTTCTTGAAGGGTTCCTCCAGGTAGTTCATCCCGCCGGGCAGCCGCAGGCGGATATCCAGGTGCCTTCCGTTTACCGAGCGCACCTCGGCGGAACCGCGCCAGCCGCTGGCGGTAGCTTCCGCCCTTCCAAAACCTGTCATGGACTTGATCATTTCTCTCCTCAGGACCTGCGGCCCAGTTCCCTGTCATATTTTTTCCGCTTGCTCTCATCACTTAAAACTTCATAGGCCTCGGATATCTTGCGGCTCATTCGTTCCGCCTCCTCCTTGACCCAGTTGAATTCCGAATGATTGTGCAAATCGGGGTGATACTGCTTGAGCAGCCGGTGATAGGCCGTCTTGATTTCGGCGGCGCTGGCATCCGGCTTCAGTTGCAGCAGGTCGTAATAGCTGGGTTGTTTTGCTCCCCGGGCGGTCTCCTGCCTGGGGGGGGCGCTGAAATCCAGTTTTTTTAGCTGGCCCACTATTTCCTTGAGCCGGGTGTGGATGGCACCCAGGTCGGCGTGATGGTCGTCCAGCCGGCGGTTGATGGAGTTCAGCTCCGCCTCCAGTTCCATCAGCAGCGAGGTGTGCTGCCTGTTGCTGTCGGCGCGGCGGGCCAGCCGGATCATCTCCTCCACCTTGGTCAGAAGCTCGCGGGCCACTTTGCGGCGGGTTTCCCGGGCCGAATCCATGCGGTGGGAACGTTCCGTTCCCGCGCGGGCCTGGGCCGGGCCTGAGGTATGCCTGAAGTAGGCGGGGTCGCCCGCGCCCTGTCCGGCTCTGCCGCCCGCCGCAGGTTGTTCGGGCGGGGTGCGTTTTTTCCGGGCGGCCGATCCGGGATCGGTATCCGTCCGGCGCCGGTTCCCCCTGCGCCGGATGTACATCACGATGCCCCCCAGGGCCAGCGCAACCGCGATGACGGCGGCCAGCGCCTCCTTGATCCTTTTGCCGGTGCGGGAGTCGATGTCATCCTTGAGCCGCAGGGCCGCCTCGTTTTCGGGATGATCCTTCAGGACCTCCTTCACCAGCGCGCCGGCGGCCATATAATCGCCCCAGGCCAGCTTGTCGCGGGCCTGGGCCAGCACCGTGTCGATTCTCCGAAGCTCCTCGGCCTGCCGGATCAGCTCCAGGGCGTCGGCGTGAAAGCGGCTTTTTTCGTCTATCGTATCGGTCAGCAGGGAAATCACCTGCCGGTGCCGGCCCTGCTCCAGGGCTTCGCGGGCCTGTTGCAGAACCTGTTCCTGCTGCCTGTCCTGGGTCAGGTTAAGTATTTCCTGGGCCTTCTTGTTGGAGGGCTGCACGGAGAGCACTTGCCGGGCCCAATAGGTCTGCTGCTCCTCGTTCCCTTCGTCAAGGGCCTCTTCCAGCCGCGCCAGAAAAGCCTGAAGTTGTTTTTCCGGTGGTTCGCGGTTCACCTCGGCCAGCAGGTCGGCCTTGGCGCGGGGTCCCAGCGAGCTTTCATCGATCAGCCGGGCGTAGTTCCGGGCGATCTGGTAGGCGCCGATTTTCCTGAGGTGCCGGGCATAATCCAGGTATGAAACGGGCAGCGCGAAGCCGTACAATCGCAGGGCGTTGTCCCCGGCCACCAGCAGATACCGCCCCGTGGGACTGGCGGCGGTGGCTTCCGGCTGGGCTTCGGCCAGGCGTCCCAGCACCCTGGCCCCCCGGGCCGGCAGCATCAGCGCCCCTCCGGGAACGCCGACCATCATGAGGTGCCCGTGACCCAGGCTGAACAGTGACCCGGCGCTGAAATCCTGGGGAGCCTGGCTGACGAAGGTGGCTTCCTGGGCCTGGAAATTTTTATCCCAGCGGATGAGGTTGTGCCCCTCGTCCAGGGAGATCAACCCTCCGCCGGCAATGGGGAGCAGGGCGGCCACATTGAAGCGGTGTCCGGAAAGATTGCGAGATTCATGGCCTTTTTCCAGGTCGATCAGGCGGATCTCCTTTACGCCCCTCATGGCCAGGGCCAGGGTCTGATCCTGGACCATGATCCCGATGGCTGCGGCAGGATCAGCCGCCCGGTACAGCGGTGTTCCTTCATCCTCCTCTGCGCGCCGGGAGCGGGAAATGCCCCGTTTGAACAGGTTCCTGTCCCGTGCCCAGACCACCGCGCCCTCCTGGTCGTCCAGCAGAAAATCCGCGCCGATGACCTGACCGTCGTCCTCGGCTTCCAGCCGCCAGCGCCGGTGCCGGCTGGCCAGCGCCTTTTCGGGGTTCATGGGGGCGATGGGCAGCTCCCACAGTTCGGTGGCCTGGGAACCGGCAACCAGCAAGAGTTCGTCGCGGGGACTGAAACGCAGCAGCGGCTGTTTGCCCACCCGGGTTTCCAGCAGACCCAGCAGCGCCTTGCTGGGCCGGTCGTAGAAGCGGACAAGTGTCTTGCCTTTGTCGGTGGATGCGGCGGCCAGAATGGTTTCATCGGCGCTGATGGCCACGGCCCCGGCCCGCCCCTGGTAGGAAATAACCGCCTCTTCCTTCAGCAGGGCCTGGCCTGCGGGGGTCAGCGGCAGGGAATCCTGGGCCAGGGCCAGTTCTGTCCGGCCCAAACCCGGCAGACACAGCAGAGCCAGGACCAGCAAAACCGGGCTCGGCAGACCCGAACCTATCAGATATCGGGCGCTTTTGCGCCTTTGCAGCTGGAGCTCTCCCTGATCGGTCTTGGTATGTGCAGGGTTCTTACCTGGCATTGGCACCTTGCTGAAGTTTCCGCCGGGGCTGTTTCCCGGCCTGCCCTTGCTAATTCCGGTTCAATCCCCCGGATGCCGCTTTTCCAGCTCCAGGCGGAAGATCTGTTTGCCCCGGGCCCGGAACAGGTGTTCGAATTCGGTGCGCACCGGTTCCAGCAGGGAGGCTTCCCGCTGGCAGTGGTTGCTCCAGCTCAGGGGGCGCATGTTTTTCCGGTTTCGGGTCAGGCTCAGGACATGCAAAAAATATCCCGAATGGTCGGTCTTGAAACGAAACACACCCCCCGGCCTGAGCAGCGATTCCAGCGTTTCCAGAAGGGGAGTGCCCACCAGACGCTTTTTCCACTGCTTTTTTTTCTGCCAGGGGTCGGGAAAGTTCACATAAACCACGTCCAGGCTGTCTGGATCGAAATATCCCGCGAAGTTTTCGGCGCGTTCGCGCATGAGAATCACGTTGCCGGAGCCCTGTTTTTCCAGCTTTTCCGCTCCCCGCACCAGCCGCTTGAAGCGCAGCTCGAACCCGATGAAGATATCAGCGGGATAGCGATGGGCCAGCCCCACCAGGAAATTTCCCGATCCGCAGCCCAGGTCCACAATCACCCGGGGGGCCGGGCCGCCCGTTGAGGCCATCCGGAGCTTTTCCAGGCGCCGCCGCACCTCTGCGGGAGTGGGATGGGGGACCAGGATATCGGGGTGGTCATAGACCCGGGCGGTGTAGGGGTTTATGTCCTCGTATTTTGCCAGCGGTTTTTCCATGCTCGGAAGGTCTGTCATGTCAGTGCCGGAAGCCCGGTTGGCATTGCCATCGGAGATATTCCTCAGCCTCTGATGAATCTCCTGTTGGACTGATGGCGTTGTACCGTTTAAAATTATGCAGTTAATCACGGCATCGTGGCCATGGTGCTTCATCAGTTGCTGTCTTTTGCCCCCGGCGGAATATGACCCGTACCCAGGCCAGGACATATTACGAGATTCTCCAGGTCAATCCAAGGGCATCGCGCGAGGTCATTCAGGGGGCCTACCGGGCTCTTTTAAAGGCAGGCGGTTTCCATCCCGACCTGGGTGGCTCCGACGAAGAAGCCAAGATCATCAACGAGGCCTATTCCGTATTGGCAGATCCGACCCGCCGCCGGGAATATGATCAGCAGATCGCCCAGGCGTCCAGCCCCGGACCGGCCGGTGAACAGGCCCTGGTAAGAACCCAGTATATCCTTATTTGCCCCTCATGTCGCCAGAAGAACCTGCTCACCGACCTGGGGACCCTGGGCCGGACCAAATGCGCGGCCTGCGGGCATGTGCTGGAGCCCAAGCGCCGGATGCCCGTGGAAACCGATCATGGCAAGGCCTTCCGCATGGGCATATTCCTGTATGACAAGGGCATGATGCAAAGGGCCCGCAAGGAGTTGGAGACGGCGGTGCGGCTCAATCCCCGCAACTCCAAGTACCATTACTGGCTGGGGCGCTGCAATTACCAGATGCGGGTCTATGAGCAATCGCGCCAGGCCTTTCACAGGGCCACCCAGCTGCGCCCGGAGAAGTTCCATTTCCAGTTCTGGCTGGGCCAGACCTGCTATGTGCTGCAGGATTATCAACACGCCGTGGAGGGCTTCAACTCGGCCCTGAAGATCCGCCCGGAGCACAATCCGACCCGCCTGCGGCTGGCTTCGTGCTTTTTCAGGCTGGGGCGCTATCCGCAGGCGGTGAAGGTGCTGGAGGAGGCCATCCGCCGCGATCCCGGCCAGCTTGAGCTGTACACGCTGATGGGGGTGGTGTACCTGGCCGGGCGCAATCCGGAGGCCGCCCTGAAGGCTTTCCAAAGGGTGGAGTCGCTCCATCCGGGTGATTCCACGGCCCGCAAGTACATCGATATCATCAGCAACAAGTAATCTTTAAAACAGCCGCCGGCCTTCCGGTCTGTTGTGTTTGCCCGGAAAATAATTCCCCCCCAAACCGGTCCTTTTTCCGCTAATTATCGTTTGAATAGTCGGAGGGGTCAGCGACTATTTCGTATTTTAAAATAATTGAACAGGAGAGGAATCTTGAGAAAAACATTGTTCATGCTGTTGGCCGGCGCCCTGCTGTCCGCTTTCGGGCCGCAAGCAGCCGTTGCCAAGTGCGATATAGGAACATTCACCATCGACCGGCCCAGAAAAGGCGATACCATCGCCGGGTACCTGATATCCATGACCACCAGTTCGGGTTTCGCGGCTTCCACCTACAGCTCGGCGGAGACTTCGGGCACATCGGGCTGCGGCAAGGGTGGCCGGGGTGCGGCGCTGGAGCAGCAGGTGGAGTTCGTGGCTTCGTCGGCGAAACGCCTCCTGGAAGACTTTGCCCGGGGCGGTGGCGAGCATGCCGATTCGCTGGCCGCGCTGCTGGGCTGCTCGCCGGAGCTGCGGGGGCGCTTTGCCGGGCTGATGCAAAGCCGGCTGGAGGCGCTTCAGCCGGATGCCATGCTGCCGGAAACCATTCCCCTGCTGCGGAGCATTCATGCCGAGGCGGGCGTGGATCAAACCCTGAAGGCTGGCTGCCCGTATTTGACATAGCCGGTGCCGTGCAGTTCTTTCAAAACTGTCGGCAGGACCGGATAAAAAGGGGGCGCAGGATGCGGCGCCGGATTTGTTTGTGAGGCGTATTCATGCGGTAATAATAACGCGCCATATCAATGGCCTGGCAAATTATTCTCGCCATATTGCCGTTTTTGTAGTAGCATTTTTCTGCCTGAAAAATGATCCGGGGGGACCCCAACACCAGAGCAGCAATCCTTTCCACCGGCATTTTCCCGGCATGAAGAATCCCATTTATCCAAAGGCAGGGCCACTGATCAGGCAGGAGTTTTTCCGCAAGCCGCGGAAAGTTGAATCTTCAGGCAGCCTCGCCGGAAAAATGGCGGCAGGGATTGAATTATCTTCGGGAGGAACCATGAAAAAGGCAATTATCGGGTTTTGCGGCATGGCATTGCTGGCTGGCCTGGGGGCCGCTCCGGCCTGGGCAAAATGCAAGCTGGAGGATTTCGTTGACAGCAAGGGTCCTGGCGGTGACCCCAGGGGGGCCGTGCTCTATACGACCTTCGGGTATCCCTCCAGCACCAGCACCTATGGCTTCGCCCAGTCCTCCGGCACATCGGGCTGCGGCAAGGATGGCGGCAGTGATGACAACAAAATAACGGCGCTGGAGCAGCAGGTGGAGTTCGTGAAATATTCCACCAAGCTCCTGCTGGAGGATTTCTCACGGGGCGGAGGCGAATATGCCGACTCCCTGGCCGGCCTGCTGGGCTGCTCGCCGGAGCTGCGGGGGCGCTTTGCCGGGCTGATGCAAAGCCGGCTGGAGGTGCTTCAGCCGGATGCCGTGCTGCCGG
>JAOUPZ010000173.1 GCA_029879595.1 Deltaproteobacteria bacterium
GACGTGCGCGGTCAACTATGCGATATGCACAGTTGCCCATATGCACAACAAGTGGTTAAATTCTTGACGCCATTTGGCACAGGGGAAGCGGTAGCACCCGGGGGGGCCACGGCTGTGGGATGGCCGAAGGCCCGGAAAAACAACCATTCTGAAAAAGAAGACGGAAGTGGCCAAAGTAGCTTTCAATGATGAGGCGATGCGGGAGGTGGAAACCCTTTTCAGCCGCTATCCCAAAAAAATCAACGCCCTGCTGCCTTTGCTGCACCTGGCCCAGCGGGAAAACGAAGGCTGGCTCCCGCCCGGTTGGGACACCTATCTGGCCAAACTGTGCGGGACCACGGTCAACCATGTGCGGGGAGTGGTCACCTTTTACAATATGTTCCGCACCGTCAAGCCCGGCCGGCATCACATCATGGTCTGCAACTGCCTGCCCTGCGGGGTAACCGGGGGCGGCGCGCTGCTGGAGCATCTGGAACACAAGCTGGGCATTCACCCCGGCAACACCACCGAGGATGGGCTGTTCAGCCTGGAGGAGGCCCAGTGCCTGGCCGCCTGCGACCAGGCCCCGGTGATGATGGTCAACGAGGACCTGCGAAAGAAAGTCACCTTTGACGAGGTTGACGCCTGGATAAAGCAGACCCGTTCATCAGGGGAATGATTTACCAGGGGGGGCAAAGCGGGAAAGATGTTTGTAAGCAAGCCGGGACAGGCAGGGATTGATTCCGGCGGATTTGCCTAAGGCCAGAAATAAGGCAGGAAAGAAGGCTGAACCACATTAATCTTGGGAACCGGAAGAAATGGCTCAGGAAAAACTGCTGCTGCTGAAAAACATCCGCACCAAGGGGTATGCCGCCGATCTTGCGGCCTACCGGGCCGCCGGTGGCTATAAGGCCCTGGAGAAGGTGCTGGGCAAGTCCCAGGGGGGCATGACCCCGGCCCAGGTCACCGAGGCCGTGAAGGCTTCCGGCCTGCGGGGACGGGGCGGAGCAGGCTTTCCCTGCGGCCTGAAGTGGACCTTCATGCCGGCCGATCCCAAGGACAAGCCCAATTACCTCATCTGCAACGGCGATGAGAGCGAGCCGGGGACCTTCAAGGATCACTACCTGCTCATGAACGACCCCCACCTGTTCCTGGAGGGGATGATCCTGGGCTGTTACGCCCTGAGCTGTCACCACGGATATATTTACATCCGCGGGGAGTCCATGTACCTGATCCACCGGGTGCGCAAGGCCATCGACGAACTGTACGCCGAAAAGCTGCTGGGCAGTAACATCCTGGGCAGCGGGTTCGATCTGGACCTCACAGTGCACCCCGGCGCCGGGGCCTATATCTGTGGCGAGGAGACCGCCCTGCTGGACTCCCTGGAGGGCAAGCGGGGACAGCCCCGCTTCAAGCCGCCCTTCCCGGCCCAGGCGGGCTTCAACGGCTGCCCCACCACGGTGAACAACGTGGAAACCCTGGCCAACGTGCCCTTCATAATCAACAACGGCCCGGAGGCCTTTGCCAAGCTGGGCACCGAGGGCAACTCCGGCACCCAGCTGGTGAGCATCTCTGGGCATGTGCAAAAGCCGGGCGTGTACGAGGTGGAGATGGGGCACAACCTCAAGTCGCTCATTGAGGACTTCGGCGGCGGGGTCCGCGGCGGGCTCAAGCTCAAGGCAATCATTCCCGGAGGGGCCTCATCGCCCATCATGCGCCCGGAGAGCATCGACATCCCCTACGATTTCGACTCGGTGATGAAGGCCGGCAGCATGAGGGGATCGGGCGCGCTGATGGTCTTTGATGAGGACACCTCGATCATTGAGCTGGCCAACCGCACCATCAGGTTCTTCAACCACGAGTCATGCGGGCAGTGCACCCCCTGCCGCGAGGGCACGTTCTGGCTAAAGAACCTGATCCGGGACTTTGTGGACAACGCGGGCAGCGAGGAGCTGATGCAGCGCGTGGACCGGGTCGCGGGCAGCATACTGGGTAATACGATCTGTGCTTTCGGGGACGCCGCCGGAGCGCCTATGCAGGCCTTCGGAAGGGTATTTCCCGAGGAATTCCGTAAACACTTCCTGAGGTAGGGTCCCATGCCGACGTTCTATCTGGACGATCAGCCTGTTGATTTCAAGCAAGGGGAGACCCTTTTGCAGGCGGCGGACCGCGCCGGGATATACATTCCGCGCTACTGCTATCATCCGGGGCTCAAGATCACCGCACAGTGCCGCATGTGCCTGGTGGAGATCACGGACATGGGCAACGGCCGTGGCATGCCCCGCCTCCAGGCCTCCTGCGCCACCCCGGCTGCCGAGAACATGCGCATTTCCATCACCTCGGAAAAGGCGCTGAACGCCCAGAAGACCGTGAACGAGTTTCAACTGGTCAACCATCCCCTGGACTGCCCCATCTGCGACCAGGCCGGCGAGTGCGATCTGCAGGACATCTCGTTTCTCTACGGCACCGGCAGATCGGAGATGAACTACGAAAAGCGCGTGAGCGGCAACCGCGACGTGGGGACCTTCCTGATGCTGGAGCGCAACCGCTGCATTCAGTGCTCGCGCTGCGAAAGGTTCAGCCGCGACCTGGTGGGCACTCACGATTTCGCCGTGTTCAACCGCAGTCACGAGGTGAGCTTTGATACCTACGGCGATCACCGGATCGTCCACCGCTTTCAGGGCAACCTGGCGGACCTGTGTCCGGTGGGGGCCATCACCCAGCGCGACTGGCGCTTCCGCAAGCGGGCCTGGAAGCTGAAAAAGACACCCGGCGTGTGCACCACCTGCTCCACCGGTTGCAACATCACCCTGGATTCGCACCAGAACCACATCTACCGCATCTCGCCGCGGGAGAACCTGCAGGTCAACCGCTGGTGGCTTTGCGATGAAGGGCGGATCAACTTCCGGGGGCTGAACTATCATCCCGGCTCATCCGGACCGGGGGCCGGCCCCGGGAAAAAAACGCCCCGCCTGGAGGAACCGCAGCTCAAGGCCCGGGGCAAGGCCCGCGACGGAGGCTGGGATGGCGTTCTGGAAGCACTGGCCCCCCTGCTCAAGGAAGTGGCCGCGGCCAAGGGAAGCGTGGCCGCCCTGGCGGATACCCATGCCACCAACGAGGAGCTGTTCCTTTTGAAAACACTGCTGGCGGAGGGCTTCGGGTCGGATAAGCTGTTCTTCCCCCTGCAAAAAGGCAAGGCCGAGCTGCGGGCCCCGGCTGGCCTTGAGGACACCTTCCTGTATAGTCTGATCAACACCGACAAGAGCCCCAACACCGCCGGGGCCCAGGCCCTGGGCCTGAAGGGGCTGGACGGCCCCGATGCGCTCAAGGGCGCCCTGGGCGGCAAGGTGAAGATCATGCTGGTGTTGGGATCCCCCTGGGAGGACGACCCCATTGCCGGCGATATATCAACCCTGGCGGATCTGGTGATTTACCTGGGAGTCGGCGGCAATGCCTGGAGCAAGACCGCCGACGTGGTGCTGCCCGGCTTTACCCATGCGGAAAAGTACGGCAGTTTTGTGAACAGGAATAACCTGGTGCAGCGCATCCGTCCGGCCATCAGCCCGCCGCCTCAGGCCCGGGATCAGGTGCGGACGCTGTGTTCGCTGCTCGGGGCGCTGGACAGGGAGGCGAACCACGCCGACGGCAGGGACGTGCTGGCGGCCCTGGGGGCTGCGGAAGGACCCTTCAAGGGCCTGAACTGGGAGGCCCTGGGCGATGGCGGGATGCCCCTGCCGGGCAAGGGCTGAAACCCGGCGCACTTTTTGATCAACCGGCCCCTGGGGCCGGACGGCAATCACCGGGCCGCCGGAAAGGCCCGAAAAAACCGCCCGCTCTGAAAGCGGCCGGGATAAAGCGGAAGAAAGATGCTCATCTCTTTTTACATATTGGCCGCACTGGCAGTGGGCGGAGCGTTGTCGGTGGTGCTGTTCCGCAGCCCGGTTTACTGCGCGCTGTCCCTGGTGGCGACGTTCCTTTGTCTGGCGGGCATATACGTTCTGCTGAACAGCGAGTTCGTGGCTGCCATTCAGGTGCTGATCTACGCCGGGGCGATCATGGTGCTGTTCCTGTTTGTGATCATGCTGCTGAACCTGCGCTCCGACAAGCCGCTCAGGCACTCCTGGACCTGGCCCAAATTGCTGGGAATCGGCTTTGCCGTGGCGATCATCTTCCAGTTGATCGGAATTTTCCACAGTCCGGCGGCCCGCATGGGCCCGGCGGGCAAGTACAGCACCGAATACCTCCAGCAGAAAGGCGCGGTGGAGGTTGTGGGAGAGGTGCTGTTTACCGAATATGTGCTGCCCTTTGAGATCATCTCCATCCTGCTGATGGTGGCGGTGGTGGGGGCGGTTATACTGGCCAAGCGCCGTGAACCTGCCAGTACGGAGCAGACGCCATGATTCCTGTTTCCCATGTGCTTACGCTGAGCGCCATTCTGTTCGGAATCGGGGTGGCCGGGGTCATTCTGCGCCGCAACGCCATTGTGGTGTTCATGTGCATCGAGCTGATGCTCAACGCGGTCAATCTGGGGTTCGTGGCCTTTGCCAGCGGCATGCAGTCCATGGTGGGCGTCATGTTCGTGTTCTTCGTGCTGATCGTGGCAGCCGCGGAAGCGGTTGTGGGGCTGTCCATCATTCTGGCGATATTCCGCAACAGCGGCACGCTCAATATCGAGGAATTCAACCTGTTGCGCTGGTGAGGGAGCGATGAACGAATACCTGTGGTTGATACCCGCCCTGCCTTTGCTGGGCTTTGTGCTGAACGGACTGGTGGCCCCCAGGTTCGGCAAGGGTTTCGTCAAG
Source organism: Deltaproteobacteria bacterium (assembly GCA_029879595.1). Taxonomy (GTDB): domain Bacteria; phylum SAR324; class SAR324; order SAR324; family JACQKK01; genus JAOUPZ01. Next base: position 4,782 of record JAOUPZ010000173.1, read on the forward strand.
GTGGTGGGCCCCGGAGTGGTGGGGCTGAGCTTCGCCCTCAGCATCGCGGCCTTTTGCGAGATGCTCCAGGCTCCCGGACAGTCCATCACCCAGCACGCTTTCACCTGGCTGGAGTCAGGCGGGCTGTATGTTCCCATCGCCTTTGTGGTGGATCGCCTCTCCGGGCTGTATATCCTGATCGTCACCGGGGTGGGCTTCCTGATCCACATTTACTCGGTGGGCTACATGGGCGATGACGACGAGTACGCCTTCTGGCGCTTCTTCGCCTACCTGAACCTGTTCCTGTTCTTCATGCTGCTGCTGGTGCTGGGCTCCAGCTTCCTGCTGCTGTTTGTGGGCTGGGAGGGTGTGGGCCTGTGCAGCTACCTTCTGATCGGCTACTACTTCGACAAGGATTCCGCCGCCACCGCCGCCAAGAAGGCCTTTGTGGTCAACCGCATCGGCGACTTCGGGTTCATCGTGGCCACCCTGCTCATATTCATGAACTTCGGCACGCTGGAGTTCGCCGAGGTGAACGCGCGGGCTCCGGGCGTGCTGGCGGCGGGCGGGGGCCTGGTAACGGCAATCACCCTGCTTTTATTCCTGGGAGCCACCGGCAAGAGCGCCCAGATTCCCCTGTATGTCTGGCTGCCTGATGCCATGGAGGGCCCCACGCCGGTTTCCGCGCTGATCCATGCGGCCACCATGGTCACTGCGGGGCTGTACCTGGTGGCCCGGATGAGCGGACTGTTCGTGCTGGCGCCGACCACCATGGCCGTGGTGGCCATCATCGGTGCGGCCACGGCGTTCTTTGCGGCGACCATCGGCATGGCCCAGTACGACATCAAGCGGGTGCTGGCCTACTCCACGGTCTCCCAACTGGGATACATGTTCATGGCCATGGGAGTGGGCGCCTTCATGGCGGGCATCTTCCACGTCATGACCCACGCCTTCTTCAAGGCCCTGTTGTTCCTCGGTTCCGGCTCGGTGATACACGCCATGCACCACGAGCAGGACATGCGCCGCATGGGCGGGCTGCTCAAGCACATGCCCATCACCGGATACACCTACATCATCGGCGCGCTGGCCATCGGCGGTGTGCCGCTGTTCACCGCGGGCTTTTTCAGCAAGGACGAGATTCTCTGGCAGTCCTTCGCCTCGCCGGCGGGGCATCCCCTGCTGTGGGCCGTGGGAGCAGTGACCGCCCTTATGACCGCTTTTTACATGTTCCGCACGGTGGCCCTGACATTCTTCGGGGAAAGCCGGGTGGATAAGCACACCGCGGAGCACCTGCACGAATCACCCTGGACGATGACGCTTCCCTTGAGTGTGCTGGCCGTGCTGTCCATAGTGGGCGGCTGGATTGGCATTCCCCATGTGCTGGGGCACGGAGTGGGCATCGGCAACGCCCTGGAGCACTATTTCGAGGGCTTCTTTGCCAAGGTGCCTGCCGAGGTGGCCCATCACGAGGCCAGCACGGAACTGCTGCTGATGGGGCTTACATCGGTGCTGGCCCTGGGCTGCATGTACGGGGCATATGTGCTGTTCTCCCGCAATCTGGCCAGGGCCGAGGCCCTGAAGAAAGCCCTTTCACCGCTGCAAAAGCTGCTGGAGAAAAAGTACTTCATCGACGAGTTGTATGAGTGGGTGGTGATCAAACCCGTGTATTACACATCCAAGCTGCTGTTGTGGCGGCTGGTGGACGTGCGGATCATTGACGGGATGGTCAACGGAGTCGGCAACGGGGTGCGCCATGTGGGCGGTGCCTTGCGGATCATCCACAACGGTGTGATTGAAAACTATGCCGTGGGCATCGCCGTGGGGGCGGCGCTTATATTCTATTTCCTGGTGTACTGAACCGGAACGGCTGCAAAGCCAACAGGCTGAGGATAACTGGCTGACATGACCATTTTCGGCGTACCGATACTGACCCTGATCGTTTTCCTTCCCCTGGTTGGGGTGGCCCTGCTGTTCTTCGTGGACAAGCAGGCCGGGGGGCTGGCCAAGATGATCACCCTGGTGGTCAGCGGAGCAACCTTCCTGGTTTCACTGCCCCTGTACTGGGCGTTCGATGAAACCAGCAC
>JAOUPZ010000174.1 GCA_029879595.1 Deltaproteobacteria bacterium
CTCCTGTGTGCCTTTGCCCCTGACCAGGCGTTGAATCTTGTATTCCGCCTTGTGCAGCTTGGTGGCCGGGATATTGTTGTTGTCATCCACGTCCGAAGGGCGGACCATCCCCCCCACGCTTACGATATATTTTATCCTGTTGCGGTCACGGAAAATGGGAGGATGAACGCCGCGTACCTGAAGGTTGCCATTGGGCATGACGCGCACCACCTCCACCTCGATCATATCGATGGCCCCCAGAATCTCGTTTTGCTCCCGGTCGATGTTTTCCCGCCGCTTTTCCTGCTCACGAAGAAACTTGAGCACCGGGTCCTCGTCGGGGATCTCGGTCTTCTGCTCTGCGACGGCCTCCGGCCGGATTTCCTCGGGCTTCACCTCGGGAACCTTGATGATCTTGCTCAACTCGGTAATGGTGAGCAGGTCTCCCCGGTAGCGCGCCCGGTGGTCACGCAGCAGGTTTCCCCAGGATGACGCCCCCCGCCACAGGCTGCCCTCGTAAAGGTTCTGGGAGGGATTGATGGGCGGCCGGGAGCGGACCCGGTCTTCCGAGCTGTACTGTCTCCGGGGGACTGCTTCCTGTACCGGAGCCGCCTTGGGTGCGGGGACGCTCTCGCATCCCGTCACAACGGCGGCCAGCGCCATCAGGGCCAGCAAAAGGAGTTTTCGGCTGTTCGTTTTCATAAGTGTTCCGTCGCAGTAATTGTCTGTCCTTGCATCGCCATGGGCCTGAGGCCCGTTCAATTGATTCTCACCATTTCGCCGGGCTGCACCGTCCCATAGACTATCCGCCCGGACTGCAGGTTTCTCACCGGAATGAAATCGCCCTGCCTGCCGGCGGTGAGGGCCACTCCCGGAACCTGGAAGTTCAGGAACTCGGTCTGGTATACCAGCTGAACCTTTGATCCCTCTGCGATATCCATGGGGGTTTCCACCATGCCGGAATGCACCCATTCGCCCGGACCAATGGGCCGACGGGCCTTGCTGCCCACCACCAGTCCCATGTCCATCAGAAAAGTCTCACCCTTGTGTCTGCCCACATCGGTTCTTTCAAGTGCCACATCGTTTGGCCCGATAACCTGGTTCCTGCGGATGGGGTTTTTGGCCACCACGATCCGCTGGAAAACCGACTGCCCCACCCGGATCACGGAGCGCCATGCCATTTCTCCATCCAGCCAGGCTTCCACCCGGTAGGAGCGGGTTCCGCCGGGAGCGGCCTTTTTCCCCAGGGGCTCAACTTTCCACTCCACCGCCCCGCGGGGCAGCACGACTTCTTTCACCGGGGTCAGCAGTTCCTGCTCTATTCCCGCCTTGGCGCCTGCTTCCTGCAAGGCCCGCCGGTTGGCGGCCTCCAGCACCATGGCAGTTACCTCTTCGCCCTTGATCACCTGCGAGCTGCGCACCACACGGGCATCCGCGGGAACGCTTATGCTCACCCCATCCATGCTGATGGCCCGGGCCAGCCGGGAGCGGATAATCGCCTCGTTCAGGCGCAGGCTCCTGCCGGCCAGGGGGGATTTGCCCAGGGAAAGCCGGGCCAGTTCCTGCACTCGGGCCACATCGAAACCATCAAGCTCAGCCACCTCGCCCAGGGTGAACTCCACACCGTCCACCTCCGCCAGGGGAAGAACCCGCACTTCGATGCTTTCGGTCCGGGGTTCCTGGGAAAAGGCGGGATTCGGGGAAAGAAAAACCAGGGCCAGCACGCTGAGCATCACGCTGAGCATCACGCTGAACGGCACGGCAAACAGCACTGATTCCGCCGGCCGCCCCCGGGTTTCCATTTTCGTTTCGAACCTTTTGCAGGCTGTCATGGGCCTATGCCTCCCGAGTGGTTAGTGTTACCGGATGATCTGGTTGGCTGTCTGCAGCATGTCATCGGATGTCTGGATGGCCTTGGAGTTCACCTCATAGGCCCTCTGGGCGATAATCATATTGATCATCTCATCCACCACGCTCACGTTGGACAGCTCCAGAAAGTACTGGTTGAGCTGACCCATGCCGTTCACCCCGGGATTTTCCACCATCGGATTGCCGGAAGCCGCCGTGGGGGTGTACAGGTTCTTGCCGATGGGAACCAGTCCCGCCGGGTTGGAAAACCGGGCCACCTGGATGGTTCCGATGGGGGTGGGCAACGGGTCTTCACCAACCAGCACCGATACCGTACCGTCCAGACCGATCTGCACCTGCCTGGTATCCTGGGGAATCACCATTTCCGGCTCCAGCGGAAATCCGTCCGGAGTGACCATCCGGCCATCCTGATCGCGCTGGAAGTTCCCCGCGCGGCTGTAGGCTATCGCGCCGTTGGGCTGGAGAATCTGGAAGAATCCCTTGCCCTCGATGGCCACATCAAGCTCGTTGCCGGTGTTCTTCATGTCTCCCTGGGTGAATATCTTCTCCGTGGAAACATGCTTGACCCCGTGGCCGTTGTGGATACCGACGGGAACCGTGGTGTTCTGCGAGGAGGGAGAACCGGCTGCCCGGTCAATCTGGTACAGAAGATCCTGGAAGTTGTTCCGGCCCTTCTTGTAGCCCACCGTGGAAACGTTGGCCAGGTTGTTGGCCAGGTTGTCTATGTTGCGCTGTTGAGCGCCCATTCCCGTTGCGGAAACAAACAGCGATCGCATCATGGGGATTATTCCTCCTCAAAGAGGCTGGTTATGGTTTGGCGCGGCTCATGCCGCGCCGTGTGGCCTAAACCCTGGCAAGGGAGACGGCCTTTTCGTTCATCTCATCCGAGACCCGCAGGGCTTTCTGGGTGGAGGTATAGGACCGGTTGGCCTCGATCATGCGCACCATTTCGCGCACCGTGTCCACATTAGATTCCTCGACCATTCCCTGCACCATTTTCACGTCCTCCAGCACCCTGGGAGGATTATCGGCGTCCACCGGTGCGAAGAGCGAGCCTCCCAGCTTCTGGAGGCGCTCGTTGAACGGAAAGCTCACCAGACGCAATCCGCCGATCTGCTTGCTGTCCACCAGGATCGTTCCGTCCTCCAGCAGTTCCACCTTGTTGCCGGTTATGGTCAGGGGCTTGCCGTCCTTGCCGTTTACCTGAAAGCCTTCCGCCGTGATCAACTGGCCCTCGGTGTTCAGCCGGAAGTTGCCGGCGCGGGTATAACGCTCACCCTGGGGCGTGGATACGCTGAAAAAGCCTTCCTTGCTGGCTATGGCGAAATCCAGGTTGTTCCCGGTATGGGAAAGCCGTCCCAGCTTGAAGTTCTTGCCCATGTCCGCCACTGAAACGTAGAAATTGCCCACACCCGTATAGGGGGCCAGATGCTCGTGATGGGCAAACATTTCCTCATCGGACTCCTGCGCCACACCATTCACGGTGGCAAAAAGCTGTTGGAACACAGGCTGGTCTTCCTTGAATCCCACCGTGTTGACGTTGGCCAGGTTGTTGGCTATGGCTGTCATTTTGCGGTCAAGTACATTGCCGCGGCTGACCAGGGTATATATGCCTTGCGGATTCATTCCGTTACTCCGCCGATGCGGGTTTGGGGTTTGTTCCGGTCCAATGGCGGACCGATACCTGTTATCTGGTAAAGCAAGGCACATGCCAATGCAGCGGTCCGGAAAACCCCTTTTTTCGGACCAGAGTCGCGGGCAGTTTGCATATTGCTTCGCGGAATACGGACCGGGCCGTGCCGGTCCAGTGATTGCGGCCCGTGAGTGCTTTTTTGCCCCAGACGGCATCCGGTGGTATTTTGCGACTCCCGTGTCAGAAAAAAAGGCCCCTTGCGCGAAAACGGAAAAAAATAAACCTGCTCCTGGCCCCGGGCCACCTTGACGGGGTCCACCACAAGCGGCTAGCCTGGGAATCATTATTGAAAAATCAGTGGGATACCCGCGGAACCCGCTGAAAAAAAGCTTGCAGAAAAACACCGAAAATAAACGCCGCAGAAGTCCGAATAATAAACAGCCGGATCTCACGGAGCCTTTGCGCCATGCCCAACAGCCAGCCAGAACCCAAGCCGCCCGAAGAAGGCGGTGAAAATCTGCTGGATGATCTGCGCTACTGGCTCACCCTCCAGGAATCCGAAGTAAAGAACCATATCCCTCCCTACCAGTGCGGCATCATCTACGGGCAACTGGGCCTGCACGATGAGGCCGTCAAGAGCTATCAGCTTTCCCTGGAGCGCAACTCCCGCTTCTTCCAGGCGCTGTACAACATGGGCCTTTCCTACCTGGCCCAGGACATGCCCCGGGACGCTGAAAACGCCTATGAACAGGCCCTGCAGATAAACAACGCCGACCCGGAGGTGTGGGCCAACCTGGGAGCCGTGCAGGAGCTGTTGGGCAAGGAGGAAAAGGCCCTGGCCTCCTACGAGCAGGCGGTCCGGCTGGAACCAGGAGAGCAGGAAGCCCGGCTCCGTGCGGGCCACATCAGGTTCTCGCGCGGGGAACACCTGCAGGCGCTGGAAATTTTCCGGCTGGCCGTGGAGCAGGCTCCGGAAAACCCGGATACCCACAACGCCCTGGGGCTGGCCCTGTTTCACCTGGACAGGATCGAGGAGGCCGAGCAGAGCTACCGCAAGACCCTGGAGCTTGACGAGGCGAACGCCCAGGTCTGGAACAACCTGGGCAACCTGATGGTGCGCAAAAAGGATGAGGCCGGGGCTCAGCACGCCTATGGCCGGGCGGTCAAGCTTGATCCGGAAAACACTGATTACTGGTTCAACCTGGGGGAGTTCTACCTTTCCACTGACCACCGGGATACCGAAAAAACCCTTCTCAAGGTGGTGGACCTGGACCGGCAGGACATGGACGCCTGGGAACTGCTGCGCCGCTGGTATGGGAACCATCCCAATGACAAACGGCTCACCAGCGTGTTGAGGATTCTCCTGGAGGCCCGCCCCGATGATACCGGGCTGCTGAATGAAGGGGCGCAGGTCAGCCTGAGGCAGCGGGACTACAAGACGGCGGTTGAGTACCTCAGACGACGGCGGGCCCTGGAGCCGGAAAACCAGGAAACCCTGGTGGACATCGCCAGAGTGCATATCCGCGAGGGGCTGCTGGATGAAGCCCTGAAGGATATCCGCCTGGTTACCAGCACGGATTCACGCCCCCTGGACTTCCGGGTGTATCTGGCTCAGCGCCTGCTGCACAGCGCCCGCCCCGCCGACGCCGAGCAGGTGCTGCTGCCGGTGGTGGAACACCGGCAGGATGTGCCGGACATCTGGCAGTTCCTGGGTGAGGCCTCGCTGGCCTCCCACGACAACGATCTGGCCCTGGAAAGGCTGGAGAAAGCCTCGTCCCTGAACCGCAACGACCGCACGATCTGGGTTCCCCTGGCCCAGAGGTTCCTGGATGAGCAGCAGTACGATAAAGCCGCCCGCTGCCTGGAGCATATCGAGGAACTGATGCGCTATCTGCCGGGCCTGTGGCCTCATTTCTTCGAAACCTATCACAAGGCCGGCCGGGGGGCGGAACTGCTGGGCCGCCTGAAGAACATGCTGGAGATCAAGATGGTCCATCCCAGGCATTGGCTGCGGCTGGCGGATCTGTATGAAAGCATCGGCGATAACGAAACGGGCGCGGAATGCCGGCAAAAGGCACCCCCAGGAGCCACACGGGGCCGGGATGTGGGAAGCTCGCTGTGGAACTGGGAGGTGCCGGGAACCACGGAACAATGGGCCGGTTTTTTCACAGACTCCTCCGATGGCTCACTGGTGATGCAACCCGGGCCTGTTGATGACGGCCTGACTGAAGAACTGCCGGAACCAGCTGCCGGAGACAGAACCCAGGTGGGATCCTCAGGAACGGCCGGGGCCGGTACAGGAGCAAGGCCCGGCAAGGGACCCGATGCCCCGGTGCTGCTTCTGGAGGGGGAGGACCTGAAGCCGGAACGGGAGGACGACCCGGAATCCTGGGTCGAACTGGCCGGCAGACTGATCAGGGAGCAGCGGCTTGAGGATGCGGAGCGGGTGCTCAAACAGGCCCTGAGGCTGGACAGCCAGAGCTTTGAGGCCTGGTTCAGGCTGGGCATCGCCTATTTTGCACTGGACAGGTTCGGCGAATCCGCCTCCTCCTTCTCCACCGCCACCCGGATAGACCCCGGTTCCGCCAAGGCCTGGTACAACCTGGGAGTGAGCCGCTCGGAGGAAGGAAGGATGCAGCAGGCCCGGCTGGCCTTTGAAAAGGTGCTAAACCTGGACGAGAAGTTCGCCAAGGCCTGGGACTGGATGGCCATCATGCACCTCAAGGCGGGAGAAACTGAAAAGGCCCGGGCCTGCCTGCTGCGCTGCGTGGAACTCGATCCCCGGCTGGCCAGCGGATGGTATAACCTGGGGGTGCTCTACCGCAGCCTGGGACGCATGGCTGAGGCCAACGAATGCCTTTCCCGGAGCGCTGAACTGGGCGGGCCGGAATCGGCCGGCAGCCTGGGTCTTTTGCAGATAGGCTCCGACAGGAAGAAAAAGCCCAAACCCTAGGGTTAAAAAAATCTATCCCTGGCAATAATCCTCAACTGCCCCTTATGATATATTGTCCTTGAGGCCCTCCAGCGGGAGAATTCAACCCTAAGGATGGATCCAGGGGGGGCTCAACTGGGCTCAACTGCATAAAATGACGGCATGGCCGGATAATAAAACCAGTCAGGAAGACAGGAGATGGAACAGGAAAACAAAAGCACCATGGTGGATGAAAAGGGCCGCGAGATCATCGGAGAGGCCCGCTGGAAGGTCACCAATGAAGACTGCGCCAAGGCCCAGGGCAGTGGCGACATGGATGTGCTTTCCACACCACGGGTGGCGGCACTGATGGAGCAGGCCGCGTGCGAGGCCCTGAGCCGCGCCGGATTTCTCGCCCATGGGCAAACCACTGTGGGTGTGCGCCTGGACA
>JAOUPZ010000175.1 GCA_029879595.1 Deltaproteobacteria bacterium
ATCAAACATGTTCCTTCCAAAATTTCCTGTCAGCTTGGCATTTCCGGTGACAATATCCCGGGAGTAGAAATTTCCGCTGAAGGAATTCTTCCCATAGTTGCCATAGACCATCATCTGAACAAGCAACCCGGCCTCAATATCCTCGTTCATGGGGTCTTCGAGGTACTTTTCCGCCATTTGGGTGAGAACCAGCATCAGTTGCTCGTATGAATCCTGCGGAAAGTCGGGAACTATTTCCTTGCGGTATAATTCGCAGATGGCCTTGGGCCCCGCCTTGGGGTTTGCTTTTCTGATTTTTTCAAAGTCGGCCACTTTCTTGCCCAAAAACCTGGTGCTTATCTGCTCAATGAAATACTTGTATTCCTGGTAGGCAAAGTCCTCTCCGCAGTATTTCGAGAAACCTTCGGCGACTTTGTCGTTAATGCCGATGGTATGGGCGGAGTGAATGGTTCCTATCTGGATTGAAGGTGAAATAACCGCCTTGAAAAGCAGGGGGTATTCGGTGGAATTGAAGGACTTGCCGGTTTTTTCCTCGATTTTGGAGACCGCGCTTTCCAAATCTTTCTTGGTAAGGTTTTCTTTCAGTTTTCCACTGATGAAATCCTTGGATTCGATAAGAAATCCGGGGGCAATAGGAGTCTTCAATGCCGCAAGCTGCACCATGTTCCTGCCTCTGAGGCCGAACCGTTCCTGAAGATCCCCTGTATCCGGGTATTCGTCGTGATTGAAATGAAAGATATCCGTCATAGGACGCCGTATGGTGTTTGGTGTTGATGATACATGGGAGATGTCCGCTCATTCGAAAAGGAAGCAGACCAATCATCCCCCTGTTTTTTCACAGTTTCAGAGTTATCCGCCTTATCGGGATTATCCGGTTATCCCCGCAGACCCAATCAATCCCCCACAGTGAACGCGGGCCTCAGTCGTAAAATATGAATTTGCCCTGGCTCCCGGACTGCACCCGCTAAGCCTGCCAGAAGACACAGCGCTGTTCTTGCGGGAACCATTTGATGAACCGTTGCTCAGAACAGGGTCAGCACCTTGTTCACATCCTTTTTCAGGAACTTTTCAAAGCGCTGGCTGGCACCCTCAAAAAGATATCTTTGCAGCTTGGCCACGCCCTTGATTTCCTCGCCTGCCACGCTGAACAGAATAACATCACCGTGCTTTACCTTGCCCCACTTGAACAGTGAGTTGATGTTATTGACTTTCTGCCCGTCGTGGAAAATATGAACCTCCAGCCCCTTGTACTTGGCCTTGTAGCTTTCCACGATATTTTTCCAGGCCTCCACGTTTCCATTGTGGAACAGTTCGTTGGTCACCTGGACGCTGTACTTGGGAGTCATCCGGGCCTTTCCGCCTGCACCGGGAGCCTCCTCGGGGGCCTTTTCCGCTGCTCCACCCTTGGGGGCTGCAGCAGCAGCCGTCGGCGGTTTCATGCCCGGTTGAACAGCCGCCGGAACCCGTACTCCCGGAACTGGCGGGGCGGCCTTTGCCGCCGGCACGGGCGCGGCCTTTGGCGCCTCTTTCACCGGCTCCGGTCTGGGAGCAGCCCCTCCGAACCGGTTCGAGTTGGAGATTTTTTTCCCCAGGATCAGTTTCTTCAGGGTTTCCAGCGCGGGGCCCTCAAACTTCTTGTCCTCATCAACAAAGGCACCCGCATAAATCACAAGCAGTTCGTTCTGGTCCAGTTCGCGGATGGACTCCCACTGCCCCTTGTGCTTGGGATTGATAAGCGAGACGCCCAGTTGGGGATGGTGGTAGGCCAGGATAAGATCCAGCCGGTTCCATTTTTCAGTTTCATCCACAACTTTTTCGAATTCCTGGACATCGGAGGGCAGATTGAGGGAGAGAGTCTGGTATTTCATTCTGTCGGTGATAACCGCATTCAGAATGGGCCCTATCTGCGCCTTGGAAACGTTCTTCTCCCTTTCCAGGCTGTCAATGATATCTGCGAGATTTTCCCCTCCCCCGATGCGCTTTACTATCCCGGTCACCAGGCGGAAGTGTCCCAGGGATTTATTGAAACCCTCCCTGGAGCTTAATGAAAGATAATCGTTAATCATGGAGTCGCTGTCCTGTGAATTCCTATTGTCGGCCGCAGATTAGCTCCGGGCCGACCTTTGCGACCCGGAACTTCCTGATCGTTTAATGCTGGGCGAAAGAACCTATGTTCTCTTCCACATTGGATCGCCTGTGCTCCATCCCGACAGGGCCTTCCTCTGAATATCCCTTGGAAATTCCAAGCAGGAACTCATTCAGGACGTTGGACATCCCCTTGATGGTAACCCGGCGCCTTTTGATGCTGGTCAACTCAATGTCCAGCAGCATCCCCGGCTGAAGATGATAGGGGTTGACCTTGGAGTTAAACTTGATGAACTCGGCCTCCAGGAATTTCAACCGCTGCTCTATCAGCAGCCTGTGATTGGGGTATCGCAGCTCAAATATTTCGGTAAGCCGCTTCCGGAGCAGTTTGAAGCGGGCCTTGAATTCCTTGCTTGCTTCCTCATAGGTGCGGTTCATCTCCTCCAGCGAGGTAAGCTCGCGCTGGATATAGGTGACCTCATCCCACAGTCTTTCCGGCACCTCGTCCGCGGGAGCCTGGGCGCTGGGCTGGAACCATGAGGAACCGCCGCTTATCTGACCCCTTTCCAGGGTGTCGGAAACAACATCATTCCAGTCACGGCTGTTGTTGCGGGCTTTTTCCTCTTTGTAAACCGCTTCCACAACATTCCAGAGTCGCATGATCTCGCGCTTGAACTCGGCCATCTGGATGCTGTAGGCGGCCTGGGCCTCCCTGATGGCCTTGGCGTCGAAATACTTCATTTCGATCTGGTAGCGCTCATCGGGAAGCAGGCTTTCGGTCGTCTCCTCATACTCCCTGATGACCATATGCCGGGAGTGCTTGTAGTTTTCAATGTGCTGATAGCCCATCCGGCTCTGGTCGAGAATGGTGGTGATGTTTGTCACCGCAGTATGCCAGCCCCTGGTGCGGATATGGCTTCCATCAAGCACCTTGCGCATCACATTGCTCATGGAGAGGGGGTCAATATCGGGAATGCCTTCCTTGACTTCGGAGTCCAGGTTCTTGATCTGATCCAGGAACTGCTTGGGCAGGAGCCGGTAGCGCTTTGAGTTTTCCGTTTCATCATCGTCGGTGTAGTTCTCAACCGCCTTGATCTTCTCGAAGATGCTTTCCTCCTGGGAAAGCTCAGCCCGGCCCTCCAGGTTCAGCTGCTGGTTGATCTCGTCAATCTCACGATCCACCAGTGTGTGAATATGCTTGGCGATGATGTCCTTGACCAGGTGTTCGGTGAGAATCTGGTGTCTGATTACAGGGCTTATCATCTCACTGTCCAGGACGTTGATGGCCAGTCTGATGTCGACCACTTCCTCGGGCTTGTCAAAATTGTCGCGCAGGGAACACTTCACTACCGAAAAGGTATTGTGCCCGCCGATGAATCCGCCAACATCCGTTTTTTGCAGCAGCAGGGAGTTGGTGGCCGTTTCAAACTCGTACACTCCGCGCTGCGCGTGTCCTTGCAGGTGACCCATGATGTTGACCACTGACTTTTCCACCTCTTCGGTGTTGAAAAGCTCCGGGCCGCCGACGTTGTTCACCAGTTCGGATATTTCCCGGGGGGTGTAGCGGTTCAGCGTCTTGTGCTCGTCCTTGTCGATGAGGTCGCGGACCTTTTTGGCCATCTCGTCCTCTGTCGTGGAGAGATAGCGGCTGAGCATGTTCTGCAGGGTCTGGTTGAAGTACTTGTGCAGATGCGATTTGACGTTGCCCTGGACGGTTATGTCCTCAAGCACTTCCGGCGGCAGTTTCGATTCAACATGGTTGAGGATCTTGTCTATCTCCTCGTCAATAACCATCCGCGACTCTACGTACTCATCCCGTCCATCACGGTTGGTACTGTTGCGTGATCCCACCGCACTGGGAGTCTCCGGGTGAACCTGATTGGGGCCTTTGTTAAAATCGCTCGGCATGGCTTAGCACCTTTATTGAATTTGATCCTGTTATCGGATGTTGGTGTTGCAACTGTATAGTCTCAGAGCTTCGGAACCGCCGTTAGCCCGAATATTGAATCAGCCGTATCTCATCGGGCTTTAACTGTATTTTGGCTTTCCGGCGTAACGGCTTTTATTCATTCCTCCGCAGTTATTAAGAGAGTTTCACAGTTTGTCAACGCAGAGTCAATATGGTTTTCGCCCATCTGGTCCGGACGGCCATGCTGAAATCTGCCTGACTGGCTGTGAATGAAGCCAACCCTCACAAATACGTCGCAAATATCCCTTGTCTCCCGAAAAAGAGACCTTCTCCCGACCGTGCTGGCGTTGGCAATGCGATATTTCTTCATACTGCTTACCAAACAGTGCCTTAAATATCAAGTAAGCAGCCTGAAAAATATGCCGCCCACCGACAGCCGGGTCTTTGGCAGATAATGCCCACACTGAGCCCGATGTGTATTGCCGGCGGCGCTGGCAGCGGGGCCCACCGCGGGTGTTGGCCAGACCCTTGACTGAAAGCGGGGCAAAAGTGCAGTATGGCAGAAGAAAACAATAATTTATATCCAATTCAGGAGAACCGCCATGAAACACGTCTTCGCCCCCTCCACAACGCGCCGGAATGCGTCGGCGACCTTGCTGTCCATGGTTCTGACCGCAGGACTGCTAATCACACTATCCACGGCCGCTCTGGGCCGCCCGGTAGTCATGAAGCCGGATGTGCCTTTTTTTTCAGATGCATACGTTGAAAAAAACGGCATTTCTGATATTGGGCCGGAGAAAAACTACGAGGAAGTCTACCGCAATTACAACTACTATCAGGCCGTCTACGATGCTAAAGGGCGCGTGGTGAAATTTACCGTCTTCAAGCGGGGCGAGAAGGAACGTGAGGAAACCTATGCCTATACCAGCGGGGGAGTGGAAAAAACCACCACCCACGCCGACGGCAGAAAGGAAACATCCACTCTCCGGCCATAACAGACCAGCCGTATCAAAAAGGGAGGCGGCTCTCCCAGGCACAACATTGATTTTTCCCACGAATAGCCCCGGGTGGCGGATGCTGCTGCAACGAATACCAGATAAAACCCGCCGGAAAGCTCTCGGGGTCTTTTCGTTTATCATTCTGTACGCGGTTTTCCTGGCCGGTTTGCGGGCGCCCCATGCGCTGGCAGCCGAAACCCTGTTTGACAAAAGAACACCCCTTAACTCCATTCACGCCTATGTGGAGTATCTGGGCCAGGTCAGACTGCGGCTGCTTGCCCCCGGAGGCAAGACCAGCGGACCGGCGATGGAACTGGTGCTGGACTCTCTGGCCAAGCCACCATATCCGGGGGATGCCGATTTCCCGCTGGCGCTTCTGGGGGACCTGGCCGCCGGGGAAGATGCCGAAACGCCGGGAGGCCGGCGCAGGGATACGCGCAGAGGCGCCGACAGAGACCTTCAGGCCGAAGCCCTGGACAGGCTGATGGACGAGGCTCAGGCGGGCGGTCTGTCCCTTTCCCGAAGACTGATGGCCACCCGTCAGCTGGGCCGGGTGATCAGCGCAAAAAGTCTGTCCGGGCCCAGTCTCCGGAAAAGCGCCCTGGAGACTCTGGTAGAGATCTCCGGAGGCAAGGAGCTTCTGCTGAAGCTGGAAGCGCTGAGCACGCTGGGCCCGGCGGCCGTCAGCCCGGAGCGCTCCCGGCAGGATGAGGCCGCTGCCGCCGGCAGCGCGCTCTGGGAGCAGCTTGACCAGGACCCGGAGTCCCGGCGCATGGCGCTGCTGCTCATAATCCAGGCCCTGGGGGAGGCCCGCCAGCCGACCCCGGTGGTGGACCGCCTGTGGTCTGAACTTGTCGGCGCCGTGGAGGACATCCGAAGCCCCCGGCTGGCCTTGGAGGTGGAGCCCCGGCTGAAAGCCCTCACCTCCCCGGGGGCGGGCTCCCCCTTCAGGAAACAGCACGCGGCGGTGCAACGCGCCCTTAAAGACATGAGCCCCGGACCCGGGCCGGTGAAGGTCGGCCCGAAGGAAGCCCTGGAGAAACTCAAGGCCACCAAAGACCCGGCGGAAACGGAAGGGCTGCTGATCAGGCTGTCTGAACTGACTGCGGGAAATCCCGCACTGGCCTCCGAGGTCATCGCCACCCTGACCGCCTTGGCCGGCGGGCGGGATATCCAGCCCCCCCGGCTGAGGCTGCTGCTGGGCGGAATCATGGACTTCTCCCGCCACCACCAGAGCGCCTTCCAGTATTTCCAGAACGCGGGCCGGCTGATGGAGCTGGCGCTGGCGCACAAACAGGACTACCGGGCGCTCCTGCCCCTGGAAGAACTGGAAAGACTGCTGGCCGGTGCCGATTACCCCCTGGCGGTGGCCCAGGCTCTGGACGAGGCCGCTGCGGTCATCGGCGCGGATGGAGTCCCGGCATGGCTGGGAGGGAGACTGCTGGAACTGGCCGCGGGGCTGGCCGGGAACTCCCCGGGACTGGAGGTGCGGGAGCGCGCCTTTTCTTTGCTGGCCCAGACCGCCAGCGCGGGAAACTGGGCCCTGAGGATGGAAGCCTGGCGGAGGATGGAGCAGTTATCCACCCGGGCCGGCAACAGGGATATCCGCACCCGGGCCGCCAGATGGCTGAAAGGATGATGGCAAAACCGCGGCGGCTGGACACCACTGCCTCCACCGCTCCTCCGCCCTTTCCGGGCAGTGTGTTTCACGGCAGCCTGTCCCTCGGCAGCCTGTCCCACGATATCCAGCCATACTGTATGGGGGCATACTGTCTGGGGGCATACTGTATGGGGTGTAGTGTTTTGGGGCATTGTGTATTGGG
>JAOUPZ010000176.1 GCA_029879595.1 Deltaproteobacteria bacterium
GGTCCGGAATCTGTCCGGTGGTGGTGGTGGTCTGCACATAGGTGCCCTCCCCTCCCGGGAAGTACCAGTGGGTGACGAACCTGTCCGTGGTGGAAACAGCAAAGGCAAGCTGATAGTCACCGGCAGCGGCCTGCGCTATATCCTGCACAAAATCCACCGACTGGGTCAATTCCCCGGAAACAACGAACCGGGACCAGTGAAAGGTCAATTTGTCGCTGATCAGCCATGTCTGCACATACCCGGCCTCCGGCGTGACCGGGTAGCTCACCAGGAATGACTCCGGGGGGGCGCTTCTGGTGAAGGTGACCTTGCTTCCGGGAGCGGCCTGCACTCCGTCAACCTCGACCTGAGGCAGCCCGGTCAGGGCCACATTGGCCAGGGCAGGCTGGGTCACCAGCGGGTTCAGCTGCACCTGCGGCACGGAGAGACCCGTAACGGGCACCTGGAAATCCTGGTCGTTGGGGACTGTGTACACAATCGAACCGGTGCGGTTCCAGTAGAGCGGAGTGTAGGAAACGCACCTTTGAGAGCCGCAGAGTTCCACTCTGGCGTAGGCCGTTTCAGAAACATCAATATACGGAGAGACCTCAATATCCAGATCTATATCCGCCACTGCGGCCGGGCTCCAGAAATATCCGTAGCCGTACATCTTAAATTCAGTCGGGTTAACCAGGAGCACGGTGGCCTGGCTGGTGTCCGCATCGGTCTGCAGCGAGGCCCCCAGGATGCCCCCCCCCGTTGCCGAGGCCGCCGCGATCACCGGCGCCGCGGTAAGCTGGGGCCGGCCGGCCTCGTCGGATTCCGTGGTTATCGGGGTATAGGTCGCCTGGTCTATCCTGAGCACGGGCACCGGGTAGGCCGTGGCCATATCATGCCCCCACGGGCCGATGATCCCGCTGCGCACGGTGTAGTATTCATCCCAGGGCCGGGAAATAATATACAGGCTGTTGATACTGGTGCACCCCGGGTCATCGCAAAACATCACCACGGGCATGTAGTCGCTGGTCAATACATCGGAGTTTATGGTCACCTCAACCTGAGCCCCCTCGGTGGGATCATAGTCGCCAAATCCCAGGCCGGCCACATTCAGCAGCGTATCCACCAGCATCACGCTGACATCGGGGCCTGCATTGCGGGCCGTCAGGCCGCGGCCCAGGGTCACCTGCACGGTGTCCCCCTCGGTGGCGGTGTTCTGCTTGAGTCTGATGCCGGCGGGATACTCAGGACCGGAATCGTCATTGATGCCGCAGGCGGCCAGAGCGATCAAGGCCAATATGCAAACTGCCGATAAACCGGTCCTCATCATTCCCATTCTCCTTTGATCATCCTTCCCGGATGGTTTCTGATCCGGCCCTGTCCAAACAGTACTGACCTATCGGCACTGTCCTTTCAGTCCTTGCGGGCCGGGAAGGCAAAGCGCCTTCCTCAGGGCTTCCCTGCCCCGTAATGCATAAAACTCTTCTATTATTATAATCAGACTATTTTGATTTTTTCAATGGAGGCCGGGTTCTTGTGTCGCAATATTTCCAAACGGCCCCTGGGAGCTGTTTTCAGGCGCCGTGATAGGTCACCACGCGTCCCGGCTCCTCCTCCCGGAGCACCAGCAGGGCCGCCGCGTTTAGTATGGTGGGATGAGGGCTGCTGCCCGGACCACGGACAATGGCCGCCTGTCCCGCCTCCAGCTTGCGGGCCGTCTCGTCGGAAACCATCAGAAAGTCCACCCTGCCGTCATTGTTGTAGTAATAGCGCCGGGAACCTTCCCAGTTGGCCAGCACGCCCTCCCGGTAAGCCTTTTCCAGTCTGGTCAGCTGGCGGGCCTTTTGGCCCAGCACCTGTTCCTCCCCGGCGCGCTTTTGGTTCTGGCGCTCCATCAGTTCCCGGTCCCGCTGCTGTTTTTCCCGCTGCTGGCGCTGCGCCTCCTCCCGCGACTCCCTGGCCCGGGTCTCCTTGACAGCGTGTCCCTGCTTCTTGGTCTGCACCTTTTGCCGGTGATCAACCTGCCGGGCCTGTTTTTCGGTGATCAGGCCGGCCTTCAGCATCTGTTCCTTCAGGCTCATGAGGCCCCCCCGGCACGGGCCTGCTCGGCCGTGTAGCTAACCCCCGCCACCAGGAATATCATCAGCAGGGGCAGCAGAAGCCACCCAATGAGGGGCACCATGGCCACCAGCAGCGGCAAGATTCCCACCTTGATGGTCCACAACCTCAGGCCCTGACGGAGTTCAGTCAAAGAGCCGTTCTGCTCAGCCCGGACAACCAGGTAGGGTTCCCGAATCTCCCAGCCCAGCAGGAATCCGTTCAGCAGCAGGGCCAGCAAGGGTCCGATGAAGGGTATTATGCCCAGGATGAAGGCGACCACGATCAATATCAGGATCACCACGCTGTCCTTGAGGGAGCGGACGATGCTGGCCGTCCACCGGGATATGCTGAAGCGGGCCTGGGCCTCCTCCGCACTGCCCCTGCCCAGGTGGGCCATGATCCTGGCCGCCAGGGCCTCGAAGTACAGGCTCATCATGGCCAGCGAGATAATGAAGGATCCGGCTACCACCAGGGTCATCACCAGCAGCTTAACCAGAATGAACAGCCAGGACAGGAACGAGTGCCAGAGCCCCGCCCAAAAACCTCCGGAGCTGGCCAGGCTGTCCAGGTAGTCGGCCATGGGAGCGACCATGAGGGGATAGACCAGGGCCAGGGTCAGGCTGACCAGCACGAAGAATAGCGCCAGATTTATCAGGAAGCCCTTTACCAGGAAGCCCTTCAGCCCCGGTACAATTCCGAAGGCTTTCCGGCCACTGCTTAAAAGTGCGAGGGGCCCATGCCGGGTCAGCCCTTCCGCGGCGGGTGTTGTTCCCTGGGATTGTTTTGCCATCTCATTCCTCCGGCCCTGTTACAGGCTGTCAGATAAGTTGTTCGCCATCCGGAGCAACCCTGACGGCCTGGACCTCCTCCTGTCCGGCTCCCTCTCCGGCGTATCCCTTCAGGGATGAATAGGTAAACTTGCGCTCCCGGCCCATGGCCTCCAGGGCCTGCACCAGGGCCCGCGCGGCCTGTATGGTGGTACAGTAGGCGATGCCGTAGGTAAGCACCAGCCTCCTGAAGTGTCCCGGGTCGATGGTCCGCTTATGGGGCAGGGTGGTGTTTATGACCAGGGCCACGCTTTCCGCAGCCATGAGGCGATACAGGTTGTTTTCGTGGCCCGGGTTGAGGCTGACCTCGGTAACATCCTGCAGGCCGTTTTGCAGCAGGGCCCGGCGCGTGCCGGGTGTGGCCAGGATGGAGTACCCCAGGCCGATCAGGCTCCTGGCCAGCGGCACCATGGCCGACTTGTCCTCATCGATGACCCCCATGAACACGCCCCCCACGCCACGCAGGCCGTTTGAGGCGGCAATCTGTGATTTCAAAAAGGCCTCGTGAAAACTGGCGCCCCGGCCCATCACCTCGCCGGTGGACTTCATCTCCGGCCCCAGGGTCAGATCGGAGCCGGGGAACTTGGCGAAGGGAAACACCGTCTCCTTCACCGCATATGGCACCAGGGGTTTGGTATTGATGCGTCCCGGATCAAGGGGGTGTCCGATCATGAGGCGGGTGGCCTCCTTGGCCAGGGGCGTGCCCACGGCCTTGCTGACAAACGGCACCGTGCGCGAGGCCCGGGGGTTGACCTCGATGAGATACACCTTTTTCTCCTGCACGGCGAACTGGGCGTTCATCAGCCCCACCACCCGGGTTTCCAGAGCCAGGGCGATGGCCTGCCGCCCCACCTCCTCCAGGATATCCTCCGGCAGTGAAAACGGCGGCAGAGAGCAGGCACTGTCGCCTGAATGCACGCCTGCCAGCTCGATGTGCTCCATCATCCCGGCCACCAGGGCCTGACTGCCGTCTGCCAGCACATCCACATCCAGCTCGATGGCGCCCTTGAGAAACTTGTCGATGAGCACGGGATGCTCGGGGGAAGCCTTCACCGCTTCGTTGAAAAAGCCCTCCAGCTGATCCTCCGATTCCACGACCACCATGGCGCGGCCGCCCAGCACATAGCTGGGCCGCACCATCACCGGATAACCCAGCCGGGCCGCCTTTTCCCGGGCCTGCTCAAGGGAGGTGGCCATGGCATTGGCAGGCTGATTGAGCCCCAGCTTGTCCACCAGCGCGGCAAAGCGTTCGCGGTCCTCGGTGCGGTCAATGCTGTCATAAGGCGTACCCAGCACGGGCACACCGGCGCGTTCCAGGGACTTGGCCAGCTTCAGCGGGGTCTGCCCCCCCAACTGGATGATCACCCCGTCCGGCTTTTCCAGCCGGATAATTTCCATGACGTCCTCGAACGTTATGGGCTCGAAATACAGCCGGTCGGAAATGTCATAATCGGTGCTGACGGTCTCCGGGTTGCAGTTGACCATGATGGATTCCCAGCCCTCTTCCCGCAGGGCCAGCGAGGCATGAACGCAGCAATAGTCGAACTCGATGCCCTGCCCGATGCGGTTGGGGCCGCTGCCCAGTATGAGGGCCTTTTTCCTGGTGCTGGACTGGCTCTCGTTCTCCTCCTCGTAGGTGGAGTAGAAATACGGAGTGGAGGCCTCAAACTCGGCGGCGCAGGTGTCCACCTTCTTGAACACGGGCCGCACTCCCAACTCGTAGCGGCGGGCGCTCACCTGGTGTTCCCTGACTCCCATCAGCTGGGCCAGCCGGGCATCGGAAAACCCCCAACCTTTCCAGTGCTTCAGCTCGGCCGCGTCCAGTTCCTCCAGTTTCTTCCCCTCAATCCGTCGTTCCTCCTCCACCAGGTCCCTGATCTGACCCAGGAACCAGGGGTCGATGGCGGACAGCTCATGGAGCCGTTCATCGGGCCAGCCCTGGCGCATGGCCTCGGCCAGGTATCTCAGCCGCTCGGGGGTAGCCCGGGCCACCTTGTCCATCAGCCACTCCTCATCATGGGCCAGCGGGGCATCGCCACCCTGGAATCCGTTCAGGCCGGTCAGGCCCGTCTCCATGGAGCGCAGGGCCTTTTGCAGGGATTCCTTGAACACCCTGCCGATGGCCATCACCTCACCCACCGACTTCATCTGGGTGCTGAGATGATTGTCGCTTTGGGGAAACTTCTCAAAGGTGAACCGGGGGATCTTGGTCACCACATAATCAATGGAAGGCTCGAAGGAAGCCGGAGTCTTGCGGGTAATATCGTTGGGCAACTCGTCCAGGGTGTAGCCCACGGCCAGCTTGGCGGCGATCTTGGCAATGGGGAACCCGGTGGCCTTGGAGGCCAGGGCCGAGGAGCGGGAGACCCGGGGATTCATTTCAATGATGATCACATCGCCGTTTTTGGGATTGACGGCGAACTGGATGTTGGAGCCCCCGGTGTCCACTCCGATTTCCCGGATCACCTCAATGGACAGGTCGCGCAGGTGCTGGTACTCCCGGTCGGTCAGGGTCTGCGCGGGGGCCACGGTGATGCTGTCGCCGGTGTGCAGGCCCATGGGGTCCAGGTTTTCGATGGAGCAGATGATCACCACGTTGTCCTTGCAGTCGCGCATCACCTCCAGTTCATACTCCTTCCAGCCCAGGGCCGACTCCTCCACCAGGATCTCGTGGATGGGCGAGGCCGCCAGGGCCAGCCGGACGATATCGCGCAGTTCCTCCATGGTGTTGGCCACCCCGCCACCGGTCCCCCCCAGGGTAAACGAGGGGCGGATGATGGTGGGCAGGCCCACATCCCCGGCTATTCTCTCGGCATCGGCAAGGCTCTTGGCGATACTGCTGCGGGGCATGCGGATATTGAGCCGGTTCATGGCCTGCCGGAACAGCTCCCGGTCCTCGGCCTTTCTGATGGCGGTCACATTGGCCCCGATCATCTCCACGCCATAGCGTTCCAGCACCCCGGAGTCGTGCAGTTCCAAAGCCAGATTCAGCGCGGTCTGCCCCCCCATGGTCGGCAGCACGGCATTCGGCTTTTCCCGCTTGATCACCGCCTCCAGGGATTCTGCCGTCATGGGCTCGATGTAGGTGGCGTCCACCAGATCCGGGTCGGTCATGATGGTGGCGGGATTGCTGTTCACCAGCACCACCCGATAGCCTTCCTCCTTCAGGGCCCGGCAGGCCTGGGTACCGCTGTAATCAAACTCGCAGGCCTGGCCGATCACGATGGGGCCGGAACCGATTATGAGGATGGTCTTGATGTCTTCGCGCTTAGGCATTTGTATCTGGACGTGACTGGAGGGTGCTGGCGTTCAACCTGTTTTCGTTGCTTATTTTCGGTTTTGTGGCCTGGTTCGCGTTTTCCGCCGTGCGTGTTGGGTGCTCCGGCGGGCCGGGTTCAATCAATAATCTACCTAAAGCGGGGTGGGAATTCATCAAAAAAATCCGGGACGGCGGTGGTTTTCCCGAATGATTACCCGTCAATCCGGCCTTATGGCCGCAAGGGCCCAGACCTTTTCGTGCAAGGCCCTGTTGGCATGGCGCTCGGTGCGAATTTCGATGACGGACGTCCCTGTGTTCCCGGCCTGCTGGGCCGCCAGGGCTCCGGAGACCTGCCGCCGGAAGTCCTCCCAGTCCCGGGGCACGCTGTGTGGAATGCCGTGGGCTGCGGTCAGGGCCGCGAAGTCCGTGCCGTGGGGGGTTTCATAGTGCTCTGTGTAGGCGGCCCCCTGGTCGCGCACCGGCAGCATCTCGAAGATGCCGCCGCCATCGTTGTTGACCAGCACCACCAGCAGGGGCAGCCGGTGGCGTGCCGCCGCCGCCAGGGCGTTGGCATCATGCAGCAGGGCCAGGTCGCCGGTGACCAGCACGTTGGCCGGAGAATCGCCGGCA
>JAOUPZ010000177.1 GCA_029879595.1 Deltaproteobacteria bacterium
TCATGAAGGCCGAGTATTTGAACAGAAGTTTCTCGTCAACCAGGCTGGACAGCTTGAGATGCCTCCTCACGGCGAAATAGGAAACCGCCGTCAGCAGCAGGTAGGAGGTGTTCACCAGAAACAGGTAGTAGAACACCCAGTGGTTCCAGGAGTTGATGATGTTTTCCATCATGGCACTCCCCCGGCCGGATGACCTCCTGTGAACTCCCGGATAAGCACGGGCAGCAGGGCGTTGTGATCCTTGCCCCGCCCGGCCTTTTCCAGAGCCTGGCGGCCCTCCGTCCCCAGTTCCAGCAGGGCCTCCACTGCGGCCCGGGCCAGCCAGAAATCCTCCAGTTCCAGCATCCGGGCCACCAGGGGCACATGGGATGAATCTCCCAGACGGCCCAGCCCCCTGATGGCCTCGGCCGAAATCACCCGGTCCGGATCCCCGGCCAGATCCTCGAACAGCTGGATCAAAAGCGGGTCTTCCATGACCACCAGGGAACGGATTCCGGCTATGCGCACCTCCCGGTCCCGGGAGTCGATGGCCATCTGGACAATGTCCCAGGTGCTTTCCATGTACACGTAATGGGCGAAGAAATGAAAGAATATCACCACCATCCAGGGCGGGGGTTTCTGCTCAGGCTGGCGCAATATGTCCAGAAGGACCGGCAGGGCCCGGGGCCCGAACTGGAACAGAAGTCCGGCCGCCTTGTCCTGCTGGCTTTCATAGCGGGCGGACAGCCACTGGATGATCCTGGGCAGATGCCCGGTATCGTTAAGGCGCATCAGCGCCCCGGCGGCGGCATGGCTGACCAGTTCGGAGCGGTCCCCCAGCATCAGGCGCAGACGCGGAATGCTGGAGGCGTCCCCCATAAGCCCCAGAAAAACCGCGGCAAAGGCCCTCTGCCATTCAGAGCGTCGCCGCAGCAGCCGTTTCAGGTAGCGGGGATATTCCAGGTGAAACAGCAGTTCCTGGAGGCGTGTGAACTCATCGCCCCGGAAGTCCAGCAGATAGGGGTGGGCATACCTGCCGAAAAGCCACATGTCGCTTTTTTTGATGGTGGCTGCGACTTCCTCCAGGCTCACATCCCCTTCCAGGCAGGCCGGAATGAAAATGTTCCAGCGGTCGAACATGGCCCTTTCGTATTCATCCCGCCGCAGACCGCCCCATCTGATGACCGCAACGTAGCCGATCAGCAGCAGCATGCCCGCCAGCAGCAGCAATATGACCCAGGTAACAGCCGCCAGGGGGCCCTGAACCAGCTCTCCGGGAAGCCTGGCAATGGCCACATCCAGCGCGGCACGCCAGGCCGGCAGAAACGTGTCCAGGAAGCCCCCGGCCCGGTTCAACACACCTTCCAGGGATTTCCCCATCTCCTCCAGCAGATCGCCCAGGACGAACCCTCCCCTGATGGTTGATTATTCTGATTTCCCTCCAGGCGCCGGGGCCGCCAGGAATGGCCCGGAAGGCCTCTCAATACAGCCGGGACAGCTTCAGGTGAATAAAGCGCTGGCGCCGCACTCCATCCCAGAAGGGCTCTTCCCAGGCCCCGCCCCAGGCCAGGATGGCCTTACCCCCGGACAGGAACCTGAATCCTTCATATATCAGACCCAGCGACCCGGTGCGACCGTATTCCACCACCTCCACCAGGCTGTCCCTGGATGCTCCCTGCCGGTACCCGCCCAGGGAATTGGATACCTTCAAGACGGAGGTAATAAAGTTCTTCACCGTTTCCCCGTCCGGCCTGAACAACGCCCGCAGGGTAAGTTCCCGGTACGCCATGTCCATGGTGGTGTACCGCTTTTGCACCAGTTCCCCCTCCACGAGACGCCACAGGCCATCATTCGGCTCTCCCAGCGGATTCTTCATGCTGGCCCGCAGACCCAAATCGCGCCGGGGCAGGATGAAACCATCGGGATACCGTCGTTCAATATCCTGCATCATCACCCCCATTTCAACCGAATCACCCATTTGCCGGTCCACGCCCAGGCGGAGATTGTCGTTAAGGATCACCGCATAATTCTGATTCACGGGCAGTATGTCGTATTCCCTCCAGAACACGGCGCGGATAACGTAGCCCTTGTCCCTCCACAGCCCGGACAGCGAGGGCAGCACAAAGCTGTCCCGATCGTCTCTGGGGTCACGGACAAACCTGGACTCACGGTGCTCAAACCTTACCAGCAGCATACCCGCGTCCAGTTCCCACCGGGGCCGGCTGATCACATGGCGGGGGTGCAGCTTGCTCATTCCCAGCACGAAGAATTCATGGCCGTTGCCGCCCTCCAGACGGTAGCGCTCATTTTCAGCCACCACCCTGGTCATATGTCCGTCACCATAGCGGTCTTCCCAGAACAGCAGTTCCCGCGTGCGGTCGATGTTGAAGGCGGCAGGGTTTTCCAGCGCAGGGTTTTCGCGCATTTCATCACGGCTGGATATCAGGTCCAGTCCACCCTCTCCGCCCCGGGCCGGGGCGGCCCCCGCCAGGGCCAGGACCACCGCCAGGGCCAGTACATCCGCCAGTGCGAAGACCCGCGCCGGGGCGAAGACCCCAGCCGGGAAAAACCGCAAGAGTGGAGAGGATTTCCACGCCAAAAATATTCCGCCCATGATTACAGGCTCCGGTGATTGTTGGAAGGGCCTGGTTCCGGCGCAAAACAGCCGGAAAAACCGCCCGGAAAAGAAGGTTCACTGATTGGAACGCTGCCTTTCCCCGGGCAGTTCCATTGCCGGGTCAATCCGGGCTGGCCGGCAACAGCGTCATGTTGTCTATCAGCCGGGCCTTTCCCAGACGCACCGCCAGGGAGGCCATGGCCGGTCCCCGCAGGATTTCCAGTTCCTCCAGGGTGGTCTCATCGGCAATGCTCACATACTCCACCCGCAGCAGGGAGGAACGCCCCAGCACCTCATGCATGATCCCCTTCAGCCGCTCCACGCTCTGCTCCCCGGCCCCGGCAGCCCGGCCCGCCTCGCTCAGGGCCAGGAACAACAGCGGTGCCACTGCCCGCTCCTCCTGGGTCAGATAAACATTGCGCGAGCTCATGGCCAGGCCATCGTGCTCCCGCACAGTGGGGCAGACCACGATGGCTGTGTCCAGCCCCAGGTCTGCAGTGAGGCTCTGGATTACCCGGCATTGCTGCCCGTCCTTCTGGCCGAAGTAAGCCCGGTCGGAACGCGTCAGGGAGAGCATCTTGGCGACCACGGTGGCCACCCCGGCAAAGTGGCCGGGCCGGGAGCGTCCCTCAAGGACTTCTGAAAGGCCGTCCACCACCACCCGGGTGCAATGCCCGGGCGGGTAAACCTCCTCCACGGACGGCGCCAGCACATAATCCACCCCCTCCTTCTCCAGCAGGGACAGATCCCGCTCCCGGTTGCGGGGATAGCTTTCAAAATCCTCGGCCGGACCGAACTGCCTGGGGTTCACGAATATCCACACCACCACCCGGCTGTTTTCCCGCCGGGCGCGCCTGACCAGGGACAGGTGCCCCTCATGGAGAAACCCCATGGTGGGCACCAGCCCCAAAGATTCTCCGATCCCCCGGCGGAGCTGTCTCCATTCCGCAAAATTATCTATCACCAGCATGGCATTTCCGGTTGCAGCGTTCACGACCCCTAGCAGTGACTTCCCCGGGGTAGCTCCGGGGTCCCCCAACGAAAAACATTACCCCGAAACCGGGGCCTTTGCCCATACCCGCATACTCAATAGCCCGGCGTACTGAGAGCGGAACCCTGGATTCAACCTGCCGGAATACTCCCCTGCCAGGTGGTAAAACCGCCCTCTGAAGATTCAGGAAAATATCTGGAGAAATATGAAATTACCGTGATTTCAGACCTGTTTCTTTGAATAAGCGTTGGTACAGGTGGTATAATATAACAATAAACCGGTTTTTGAGATGTGGACTAAACCAGCTACGGAGGCAACAGAACCGACAAACGAACACGGTTGAAGAAAACCATGCGACTGGCGTGTTCCGGCTGAGGTGCCAGATACCGGGAGCGACAGCGCGAATCGGGCCTGGAATGCAAGTCCGGCAGGAGCTGGACAACCGCTCCGGAAAGGACTCCGGAATAAACCCACAACCGGAAATCCAGTCGTGAGTTCAAGGGCCAGGGAAAGCGCCGGACACGACAATGGATCTTCCCGCGGCAGAAAAAACCCAGCAAGGTTTACCAGGAAGGAAAGCCTTTAACAGACCATCAACCCCCGGAAGGAAGGCCCTCAGGAGACTGACAGACAGCAGGCCGTTCCTGACAGAAAGACCGGGAAAAGCCCTTCAGGCAACAGGCATTCCGCCCCAATAAATCCCAATACCCCCCTGTTTCCGGCCATTTTACGGGCCAAACACGGTTGCGCCGCAGCAGGGCGCATATGGGATAACCAGGGAGTTTCGCTTTATGAGACTGAAAACACTGAAATTCAGCACACTGATACTGCTTACGATAGCTTTTTTGGGAACCGGCGCCTCCACGGGCGGGCCCGCTCTGGTGAATGACACGGCAAGCGGGGAACTTCAGGCAGCCCACCCGGGGCCGGGGCACCGGCAACCCGAGCCGGCCGAGGTTGAGTTCATGCGCGGATTTTTAAAACGGATCAACCCGGGCCTCCAGGTGGAAGACCCGGCCTGCGCCCACGAACTTCCCCGGGCCATCTACAGCCACTCCATGGCCAACGGAGTGGAATGGATAAAGGTATTCGTGCTGGCCTGGCAGGAGTCGGACTTCGACTGCCACGCCAAGAACCGGCGCGACAAGGGCGGGGCCTTTGGCCCGTTCCAGATCCGTCGGCTCTGGGAACCCCTGATCGGAGACCCCAGGCATCTGTATTTTGAACCTCAGCTGGCCGTGGACCGCGTGGTGCGGGTGGTCAGGTACTACCAGGACACCCCGCGCTACCAGGAGCTGATCCGGCGCGGCTTCCGCACACCCCTGCTTTGCCTTTACAACAGCGGGGAGAGTCAGCGCGTGAACCGGAAATACTGCCGGACGGCCCGGCTCAAAATGGAAGCGGTTGAAGAAAGCTGGAAAGAATTCCGGAGCCGGCAGGAGATGATAACCGAGGACTTGGAACATACGGAAGGATCCAGCCTGCGCGGCGACGGGGCCTGATCCCCGCCAGGAACCCACCGTGAAGGGTGAGCCCGCCGGCCCGCAGTCAGTCCCGGCCCACCACCGGGCTGCGGCGTTCCAGCAGCACGATGTCGCGCCATTTTCCCGCCAGGGGGCCCGCGGGCATTTTGCCCAGGGCCTCCCGGAGGCCCACCTGCCGGAATCCCTGTTTATCGTGAAGCGCCAGGCTGGCCGTATTCTCCGGGAATACTCCCGCCTGCAGGGTCCACAGCCCGGCCTTTTCCGAAGATTCCACCAGTTCCGCCAGCAGGCGGTTCCCCACGCCCCGCCTCCGGGCCCGCTCGGACACATAGACACTGACTTCGGCCACCCCGCCATATACGCAGCGTCCGGAAACAGGTGAAAGGGCGGCCCATCCCAGCATCTCCCCCGAGGTGGAATCCACTGCCACCAGACGGCAGATTTCCAGGTGTCCGGCATCCCAGTCCCGCCATTCCGGCGGTCTCGATTCAAAGGAAGAATGCCCGCCCGCAATGCCCTGGGCGAATATTTCCAGCACACCCATGCCATCTTCGGGCCGCATGGCTCTTATCGCCACACGGGCTCCGGAGCCCGGCGTTTCTTTTTCTTCGGAATTTTCAGGGGTCAGAGCGGCGTCCATGGGCCATCAATCGAAAAGATGCTCCCCACAGGCTTCCATCTCCTCATAGCGGTTCAGGTTGCCTTTCAGCGTTTCCACCAGTTTTTCAAACTCGGGCTCAACAATGGTCAGGCTCTGGAACAGGTTAAGCGCCGCATAGCGGATGAAGCCGGCCTGGGCGATGTTGATATGAATGGACTCCGGATCGTTGAAAGGCCCCACGGTAATATTGAGTTCCTTCTCCCTGGCGCCCTGGGCCCAGAACTCCAGCATGATCCGCCTTCCCCAGAGCTTGGCTTCCTCGAAGGGTTTGGTGGTATTTGCGATATCCGCTGATTTTACCAGGGCCCTGGTGACCCAGGAGATGAATTCGTGGTTGTTGAAATCAGCCGGGTGTTCTTCCAGATACCCCTGGAAACCGCTCATGAAGTCCTGGTGCTTCTCAAAATCAGTGGACAACACCAGTTCCTTGATGATGCGTTTGTACTCGGAAACCTTCTGCGGAGGGAACCCTTTGAAAATATTGTACTCCGGATCGTCCAGCAGTTCCCAGCTCAACTCTATCGAATAGTTTTCCAGCACCGAGGCGTTGTTGAACCTTCTCGCCCTGTCCGAGGCAGTGTTCACCTCGAATGTGTTGTTGTGTCCGGGGTGCCCGAGGTCATGCACCAGCACGGAGAGCATCAGCAGGAACCGGAGGTCGGGAGACAGTTTTTCCGCAAACACCGGGCGGGTGATCATCCACAGCATGGTGTTAATGGTGTCCACGGCGTGGTGGTAGTTGTGGTATGGGTTTTCCTGGTATTGCTGGCTGACCTGCCGGATGAATGAAAACAGCAGGGAGTCGTCAATGCCCAGCTTCTGGAATGACCCTTCCTCAAGGAACAGTCCGTGGGCCAGATCAGTCAGTCTGCTTTTGGTGAGTACGGAAAGCACATGGGGGATTGCGTTTTCAGAGTCATTCCCCGCAATGGAGTCCATTTTTGTAACAGGCAGCATTGTATTTACCGGTCTTGTACCCCGTGCTT
>JAOUPZ010000178.1 GCA_029879595.1 Deltaproteobacteria bacterium
CGATGAGGAGGTCATAGGTGACCATCTCCTGCGGGTTCGGTTTTTTCCTGCTTACAGTTTAATCTGTATGTAAATGCTCCCACCGACCGGACCAGGGTTCAAAGAAGTCCAAAAGCGCCTTCCTTTCCGGTCCGCAGAGTCGTGAATGCTCGGCTAAAAAGTTTTGCAAGCACTCTGCCATTATAAAAATAATCTTTGAAAAACAGTGTGTATGAAGGGAAATAGAATTACATTCCAAACACCGAGGCTGCGATTTCCGGTGTTTTCGGTGCCTGTGTGGAAACTGTCCGCCCGATTCAGAAGGGTTTAGGCGGACAGCCGCTCATTGAATAAAACATAAGTTCGCAAAAACCCGGTTCAATCCAATACCTGCCAGAACTTGATGGCCGACTTGTTGACCACTTTTCCGTCCTTCAGTCCCAGATGATACGGGGTGTGCCAGCGCAGCCCGTCAACCAGCGTGTCCCCATCCAGGAAAGTGATCTGGATCTGCCTTTTTTCAGTAATAATCTTGCTCAGCAACACCGCCTCGTGTGGCGGCTGATGCCTTTGTGTATGCTCGGGTCTGTTGTCTCCCATTTATTCACTCAAAGAAACGGATTTAACGATGAAGATGAAAAGTGAACCAGTACCCTTTTTCATCCTTTTTAACGATACTACCGCCGGTATCGGCTGTTCAGCCCACCCCCAAGCCATCTTCTTTACCGGTTATCCATATATTTATCCGGTCCGTAAAAAAATATCAAATTGATATTTCAAACCTATCTTGCGGCGGCAACTTGCGGCGGCAAGGCTGGACAATTAAGGTGCAGGGGAAATATGCTTGAACAAAGGTGCCTTCTTCCCGGTCAGCGGTGTGCGGGTCCCGGGGGACTGGCCATGAAACCGGACGAAAACGCTCTGGCCGATAATTAACACGGAGCTCCACGCATCACATGCCAACAGACGCAATTGGAACAGACCGGGCCCCGGGTCAATCGCCCGGCCGCCAAAAGGTTCTGGCCGGCTTTTCGGGGTCTCCCATGCGGCGGCTGAAGGATCTCCTGGGGATGCCTTTTTACGCCCTGTACCGCAGGCGGCTGGAAATGCAGTCGAAAAACTGGCAGATCCCCCGGCATATCGGGATCATCATGGACGGCAACAGAAGGTTCGCCCGGGATCTGCATTTCCAGGATGTGAACCTGGGTCATGCCAGGGGAGCCGACAAGCTGGAGGAGGTCCTCAACTGGTGCGAGGAGCTGGAGGTGAAGGTGGTGAGCGTCTGGGTGTTTTCCCTGGACAACTTCAAACGCGACC
The DNA here is from genome assembly GCA_029879595.1 of Deltaproteobacteria bacterium. Lineage (GTDB taxonomy): Bacteria > SAR324 > SAR324 > SAR324 > JACQKK01 > JAOUPZ01. The sequence continues at coordinate 1,297 of JAOUPZ010000178.1, forward strand.
CCAGCGAGGTAGACGGACTGATGGAACTGTTCGAGCGTAAATTTCTCGAACTGGTCACCCACCCGCGCATCCATCAGCAGCAGATAAGAGTGAGGTCGCTGGGCAGGACCGATGTCCTCCCCGCACGGGTCCAGGAGGCCATCCGGGTGGCCGAGGAAGCCACCCGGCATTATACCCGCCGGCACCTGAACGTGGTGGTGGCCTACGGCGGCCGGGAGGAGATAATTGACGCCTTCCGGCAGTACCTGCAGGAGGGCCTGAGGAAGAAGCAGTCCCTGGAACGGATCATTGAGGATCTCGAGCCCGGTTCCATCGAGGGATACCTGTACACCTCCCAGCTTCCCGATCCCGACCTGATAATCCGCACCAGCGGCGAGATACGACTTTCGGGGTTTCTGCTCTGGCAGAGCGTGTACTCCGAGCTTTATTTCTGTGACAGCAACTGGCCGGCCTTCCGCAAGATTGATTTTCTGAGGGCCCTGCGCAATTACAATAATCGCCAGCGCCGCTTCGGGAAATAACTCCCGGGCGGGCCGGACGGTAAATTTTACTCCACAATGACAGCTCCTGGATATATGGCCAGAGGGCCGGAAAGGAATCCAATGAGTGAGAAACCCATTTCAAAAACCTACCAGTTCAACCAGCCCCTGAAATACGGCTGCAACCCCCATCAGTCTCCGGCGGCCCTGTATGTGGAACAGGGGCGCAAAATGCCTTTTGAGACCCTCAACGGCAGTCCGGGTTATATCAACCTGCTGGACGCGCTTAACGCCTGGCAGCTGGTGAAGGAACTGCGCCAGTCCCTGGGGCTGCCGGCGGCGGCCTCCTTCAAGCATGTCAGTCCGGCGGGAGCGGGGCTGGCCGTGCCCCTGGACGATGCCCTGGCCCGGGCCTATGAGGTGCAGGACCGCGACCTCAGCCCCAGCGCCCTGGCCTACATCCGGGCCCGGGGGGCGGACCCCCTGTGTTCCTTTGGGGATTTCGCCGCGTTCAGCGATCCGGTGGACAGGGCCACGGCGGAGATTCTGAAAACCGAGGTCAGCGACGGGCTGATTGCGCCGGGGTTTGAGGAGGGGGCGCTGGAAATTCTGAAGGCCAAGAAAGGCGGGAAGTTCATAGTTCTTCAGGCTGATCAGGATTTTGAACCGCCGGAGATGGAAATCAAGGAGCTTTACGGCGTGCTGTTCAGCCAGCGCCGCAACGATGCCCTGATAACCCCCCAGTCACTGGCCCAGGTGCCCACCAGGGAAAAACACCTTACCCCGGAGGCCATCCGCGATCTGGTCTGCGCGGCCATCACCATAAAGTACACCCAGTCCAACAGCGTGGGCTACGCCCTGGGGGGGCAGATGATCGGCGTGGGCGCCGGACAGCAGAGCCGGGTGGACTGCACCAAGCTGGCGGGCAGGAAGGTGGAGACCTGGTGGCTCCGCATGCATCCCCGCGTGCTGGATCTGCCGTTCAAGCCGGGAGTCAAACGGGTGGACCGCACCAACGCCCGGGTCAGGTTCATCGAGGGGGATTTCACCGCACCGGAATACGAGCAGTGGAAGACCTTGTTTGATAGCCCGCCGGAACAGTTGACTTTGGAGGAAAAATCGGGCTGGCTGAAAGAGCTTGGCGGAGTATCTTTGGCCTCCGACGCCTTTTTTCCTTTCCGGGACAGCATTGACCAGGCGGCCAAGCGCGGAGTAAAATACATTTTACAGCCCGGGGGGAGCGTGGCGGACGAGGCAGTACTGAACGCCTGCGATGACTACGGCATGGTGATGGCCTTCACGGGCATCAGGCTGTTCCATCATTGACAGGCAGGGGGAGATATTCAAACCAGGAAAGTTTGAGGCCGGGGAATAGATGGGACAGGGACCGTTTCCATTCACCATATCCGGCAGGGGAAAGGCAATGGGGAAAAATGATACTGAGGATGGCGTCCGGAAAACACAGGGAAGTTCCCTTCCCTTGCCCGGAAGCAGGGATGACAGCAGGCTTATGAGCCATGAGGAGGAAAATTCCGTCTTCACCCAGGCCCAGCGGCTGGTTTTCACCAACTCCCATTTCACATATGGGAACGTGGAAGCGTGGGTGAGTATAATCCGGAGTTATCTGGCGATACATCCGGTGCACCGGGTTACCATGTTTTATGATGGCCAGCCCATACACAACCTGCTTTCCCTGTACAAGCGCATCGGATCGCTGAACACGGATCTGTTTGAGGTCCGGGTGGCCACTCCGGATAACGATCAGGCGGATATCGCCAAGCTGGTGAGGCTGCTGGCCGATGGGGCCAGCCCGGATTATCTGCGGTACATTCAGAAGGAACTGCACCGGGTGCTGGAGCTTTTTTAGGCCCGTCGACCAGGGCGGCAGGACCTTTTGCCGGGGTGGGAAGGCCCCGAAACAGGTGGCCGGTGGCCGGTGACAGTTAGCAGGGAGCAGTTAGCAGGGGGCAGTGGATGGGGGATAGGGGAAGTATACGAATAATCAAAAACACAGCATTTCCGGCTGCCCTGCCGGGTGGAGGAAGTCCTGCCCTGTCGGCGGTGATTATCCCGCCCGCCGCACAAGGTGCGTGCCGGAAACAAAGGGGCTGTAATCCAAAATGAAGACGCCCCTGTCACCCGGGGCGCCTTTACTGCTAAATGAAAGGCAGACCGAGCCCCATGAGCTACAAGCATCCCGTTCCCGAACAAAAAGCGCGCTACGTCCAGGACAAGTTCGATGAGATAGCCGCGAACTATGACAGTTTCAACGACCTCATAACCCAGGGACAGCACAGGAAGTGGAAGAACCTGATGGTGGACCGCCTGCCCCTGGAAGGGAAAAGGACCGGCCTGGACCTGTGTTGCGGAACGGGGGATATCGCCCTTAGAATATTGCGGCGGCTGGACAAGGACAGCCGGATAATCGGGGCTGATTTTTCCAACAGGATGCTGAACATTGCCCGCCACCGCCTGAGCCGGGCCCGGAAAAACCCCCACGCCCTGGAACCTGTCCTGATAAATACCGATGCCATGAGCCTGCCCTTTGGGGAGGGCACCTTTGATTTCATTACCATCGGCTATGGGCTTCGTAACGTCAGCGACCTGAAAAAGTGCCTGGAAGAACTGTACCGCGTAATGGCTCCGGGGGGGGTGCTGGTTACACTGGATACGGGCCAGGTGCGTCCCCGTTTGCTGAGGTCCATGGCCGACTACTACATGTTCAGGATAGTCCCCCGGATTGGCAGGATGCTTCAACCGGGGCAGGAAATGTACTCATACCTGCCCCATTCCACCCTGGACTATCCCCATCAGGATGAGTTGGGCCGGATGTTTTCCGAGGCCGGATTCGTGGATATAGAACTGAAGGAGTTTCTTTTCGGCGCCTCTGTAATTCATCTGGCGCGCAAATCCGCCTGAGGTCCCCGGGCGCCGGGTTGGCGGCGCCTTAACGCGGACAGGACTTTTTCTTGCTGCCGGGATTCCCCGGAGAAAATCACAGGTTCAGGGTATGGAAGCCGCCTCGGCGCGGGAAATGGCCTTTACCACGGGCAGGGTGACCTGCATGCCAGGTTGCAGCGGTTTTTCCAGCAACAGGGGATTCTCCCGGTAGAACAGCCACATGGGTACGTTGTTGTTCTGCGCTATATCCCAGGAGGACTCCCCGCGGCGCACCTTGATCTTCACCACATCCGTGATGTCGTATTCGGCCATGAAGTTATCCATGCGCTGTTGGTGGAAGCGCAGGCGCTGGGCGATAAACTGATCGCGGCTCACCGTGTCCAGCGGCATACGGTAGGTCCTGCCGGGGCGCAGCTTGGAGCGGGATGACATTCCGTTGAGGCGTCTGATTTCTCCCACGGTCACCCCGGCCCACCTGGAATAGGCTCCCAGGGTTTCTCCATATGCGGCCATGATGCTCCCCTCTTTCAGTCCCGACTCGTAATCCAGCACTCCCAGCTCCTGGAAGCGGGTGGCGTTGCTGAGGATGTTGCCATCCTGTCCGGCGGAGTTGAGCGAGGTCAGTATTTCCTGGGCCTCCTCCGGGCTCATCTTCACGATCGTACTCCGGGTTTCCGGCCCGGCGTTTTGCGAGGAAAGGCTGGCGGCCAGCACGGCCGGCGGAGGCTTCTGGCCCTCGTAGGGAATGATCAGCTTCTGACCGGGGTAAATGTGCCGCCGGCCCGAAAGATTGTTGGCGTCCGCGATGGCCACCCATGACACCCCCAGCTGGCGGCCGATGCTGTACAGGGAGTCTCCACTGGTAACCCTCACCACGGTGGCCAGCTTTTGCTTGTCGTAGCGGCGGTCCTCCGGGATGGCCGCCAGGAATCCGGCCGGGTCCTGCCCGTCGGGCATCCGCAGGTTGAAGCCCTTGGGGATATACTTGGAGCCGCTCCACACGATGCGCCTCAGGGAGGGATTGAGCCGCCTGATCTCCGAACGGCTGACCCCCATGGCCTCGGAAAGATCGCCGATATCCATGTAATGGGGCAGCGTTACCTGGCTGAACCGGAGTGGCTGGTGGAACTCGATATCCAAAAAGTAATTTTGCGGGTTGCGGGCCACTTCGCGCGCTGCCAGGAACTCTGCGTAGAAATTCTTGGAGGCGAACTTGAAGGAACGGCCCTTGTAACGCTTGATTATCTGCTCCATGTCGGAGGTTCCCAGTTGTTCCTGGGCGCGGAGCATGCTGCGGGGGCCGTGATTGTAGGCGGTGATGGCCAGGGGCCAGTTGCCCAGCTTGTCGTAGTTCTGACGCAGGAACCGGGCGGCGGCCCGGGTGGCTATCAGGGGGTCGCGGCGCTCGTCTATTTCGTAGTTGATGGTCATGAAGATCCGCCCGGTGCCCCTGGTGAACTGCCACACCCCGGCGGCGCCGAACTTGGAGGTGGTCCTCAGGTCGAACGATGATTCCACATGGGGCAGGTACACCAGGTCCTCGGGCACGCCATGCTCACGCATGATCTCCCGCATGCGGTCCAGGTAGGCACCTGAGCGCTCCAGGCCCTCCTTGAAGCGGTTGGCCAGCCCCCGCTGAAAGCGCACGTTGCGGGAATGCTCCCGGATTTCTTCCGGGGTGATTTCCCGGGGAAGCTTTTCCAGCAGCCAGCGGTGTTCCTCCGCCGGTTCAGCGCCTTTTTCCACAGCGGCGGCGATTTCATTCAGGGCGGAGACAATCTGGCGCTTGCGGTTTTTGATATAGCGGCGCTGGGCCCGGTATTTCATGCCGGATAGATCCAACGCCTCGTATATGGGCATGGCGATGCGACCGTCGTGGATAAGTCCCTCGTGGTCGGTGTAGCGGGTGAAGATTTTGATCCAGAACTGTTTCTGCTCCTCGATCACGGGGGCGGTGGGGAAGGCATCCTTGTCGGATACCGGCGGAAACAGACCCGGCTTCAGGCCGGCGGCGTCTGCGGCGGCTTCCTCCAGGGCTCCC
>JAOUPZ010000179.1 GCA_029879595.1 Deltaproteobacteria bacterium
GAAGCCGCGCCAGTAGTAAAGCCCGGAAAAAAGCAGCCCGGCGATGAACCGGAACATGAAGCTGGACAGTTCGAGCGGGTCGCCGAAAGGCCCGATGTAATGCACCCAGGAGAACAACAGGGCCGATAGTATCACCGCGGCCAGCGCGGCCAGCGCCCGGCGCATCATATGGGCGGCCATGTACAGCAGCGCCCCCATCAGCAGCACCCGGAATATCAGTTCCTCGAACAGACCCGCCCCCAGTGACAGGGCCAGGGCCTGCAGGGTGCCCCCGCCCAGCCCCCGCCCGGGCCCGGCGCTGCTTTGTCCACTGGAAACCCCCAGCGTCTCAAGGGCCCCCTCCGGGCCGCCACCAAACACAGCCACGCCGTCAATCAGCGAGGAATCCCCGAACAGTCGGGACAGCAGCAGCAGGATCAGGTTCACCACCAGACCCAGCAACAGGCTGTAGAACAGGGCCTCCACCCCCATGAACAGAAAATAGCGCCCTTCCAGGGGGCCGGCCTTGCGGGCGGCCAGGGGAATGGCCAGTATCAGCATCAGGATCATGGCCAGGGTGGCGTGGGCGGGGTTTATCTCCAGGCTGGCCAGCAGCATCCGCAGCCAGACATCGCCCGCGTTGCGAACCTCAATCGGGCCTCCCCGCCCGGCCAGCAGCAGCAGGATCTCGTAGCCGATGAACAGCGGCAGGGCGGCCACCAGGCCGTAGTACAGGCTTTTGCTGGATTGGTGGTAGGTTTTCATGGACGGGCCCTGGAACATTATGTCTGCCGCCTTCCGGCCGGGGAAGGCGGACCTTTAGCCCCATCAGCCTAGCATGGCCGCGCCACGGAGGTCCATAGGGCTCAGGGTGAATATGAAAGCCTCTGCGCCTTGCCGGCCGGTTTTGCCAGGGCGCCGCACAGAGGGTAGGATCAGGGCCAGGGCACACACCATTCCATTTTTGAGGGCAGCATATGCTGAGAATAGTCGCCGGAACCCTGGGCGGCCGGAGAATAGCCGCTCCCCCCGGACGGGAAACCCGTCCCACCTCCGAGCGTGTGCGGGAGGCCCTGTTCAGCTCCCTGGGGCATCTGGTGGACTGGGAGGGCCTGCAGGTGGTGGATCTTTTCGCCGGGTCGGGCGCACTGGGCATCGAGGCCCTCAGCCGCGGCGCGGCCCGGGCGGTGTTCGTGGAATCAAACGCCCGCGCGGCGGCCCTGATCCGCGCCAACCTGAAATCCCTGGAACTGGCTCCTCCCCGGGCCCGGGTGGTGGCCACCCGGGCGGAGTCCTGGCTGGACAGGACGGAAAAGACTGCGGCGGACGGCCCGCAAACCACACTTTTAGGGCTGGTGCTGCTCGACCCTCCCTATGCCTACGCGGACACCGCCGGCGTGCTGCGGCGGATCGTTTCGGCACCCCAGGTCGCCCCGGGGGCCATTGTGGTGCTGGAGGCCGCCGGCGGCCCTCCCGGCAAGGGCCGGGACCTGCCGGAGATACCCGCCGGTCTTGTATCAATAGCCTCGAAAAGGTATGGTGACACGAGGATCGAATATTTAAGCAAAACGCCGGTTTGAAAGGGTTTATGCGAGAAGCGATGAAACGTTCTGCATGGTTGCCGGGCCGCCCGCTGGCGGGCCTGCTTTTTTCCGCGCTGTTCAGCTTGATGTTTGTGCTGACCGCGCTGGGGGGGCACACCGGTTCCGCCATGGCGGACGAGAGGCCCGTGGGAGCCTTTTTCACCCTGGTCAACACCTATATCTACTCCAACGGCCCCCTGCAGGGCTCCCGGTTTCTGGTGCGGCCCCGGCGGGCCTTTGTGGTGTTCGACTACGCCCTCGACAGCCAGGACAGGATCTGGTACCGGATCGCCTTCCCCGACAAAACCAATACCGTGAAGGGCGAGGGCTGGACACCCAAGGCTCCCCACGAACTGCTGCCCTCGGAGCGGGAGCCGGTTCTGGTTTATTCCCGGCCCATTGCCCGCAAGGAGGATACCTACACCACGGTGGACGTCCCCGTGCAGGCCCTGGAGCTTCTCCATGAAACCATCATAAGCAAATCCTTTCCGCGGATTACCTGGCAGAAGGTGAAATACAGCTTCGATACCTCCCAGCAGGCCTGGGTGCGCGGCGGATCGGGCATATTCCGCCCGGGGAAGGCGCCGGATTTCATGATCAGAACCTACGAGGAAATGGTCACCCAGGACCTGGAGAAGGAAAAGCGCAACCGGCTGCTGGCCGGCATGGTGCAGGTCGGAGACACCACCTCGGATGTCCAGTGGGCGCTGGGCAATCCGCTCAGAAAGCAGGAGGAGAAGGCGGGGGAGGCGCTGCAGGCAACCTGGGAATATCCCGAGTATGTGATCCGACTGGAGAACTTTATCGTTAAATCCATCAACTAGGCCCTCCAGAAGACCGGTTGCCACCCTGGCATCCGCGCCGGAACCGGGGGCTTTGCAAAAAAAAGACGGTCCGGGTAAGAATAACGGAACGGATAATACAACCCTGAACCTATTTTGACGGCAGATAATGAACGCCAACGATCTGATATTGGAAAAAATCAGCAGGGGCGATACCCTGCTGGCCATCCAGCAACTCGAGGCCGCCCAGGCCGAGCAGGGGCCGCAACGGCTCAACCGGGCCCTGTTCAGCGCCACGCGGGCTGAAAACACCGAGATACTGGAAGCCGAGCAGGATAATCTGCTGGAGCAGGTGGGGCAACTGCAGGGAGAAGAGCACGCCGCGGCCGTCTATTCCCTGGGGTGCATCGCCCTGGCCCTGGATGATGTGGTGGAGGCCCGCAACCGGTTCCAGGACGTTCTGAAAATTCAGCCGGACAATATCATGGCCCGCCATAACCAGGCGTATTGCTGCGAACTGCTGGCGGAATTTGAACAGGCGGAACTGCTCTACACCCAGGTAATCAACCAGAACCAGGACATGGCGCTCAGCCGTCTCAACCTGGCCCTGCTCAGGCTGCAAAACGGCGAAGTGGACGCCGCCCTGGAGGACCTGCACACCCTGCACCTGGCCGATCCGGAGAACCTGGGGCTGACCCTGTACCTGTGCCGGGGGCTGCTGCAGCGGGGGACCACCCGCGACATCGAGGAGATTATTGATCTGGTGGATGGCAATCCGGATGCCCTGGGGTACATCGACCTCAAGGAGTGCCGGGCCCAGGCGCTGCTGCTCTCCGGAGAAAGCGAGTCGGCGGAAAAGGCCTTTGCCGACCTGCTGGAGCAGAACCCGGAAAGCTATTTCGCCCGGTTGGGGCTGGTAAAGATGCTGGCCGAGCGCGGCGCCTTTGATACCCTCAAGGAGCATGTGGCCAAGCTCCAGGAGCTGCTTCCCTCCGATGAGCTGCTGGCGCTGCAGGAAAAGCTGAACGAGAAATAACCGGACCGCCGAAAACCCCCGCCGCGGATTCCCGGCGGGGTTGACACTCCCCTCAATATTCCAGTTCCTGCCGTCAAAAAGGTTCCGTGAACCATCGGAACTGCTTTAACTGCCTGTAGTGCCTGTAGTGCCTGAACAGCCAGAATTCCCGGAATTACCAAAGCCGCGATAAACAGGTTGAATGGGGGGGGCATCCCGTTTTGGCATGGGATTTTCATGCCTTTTTACCCGGGAAACCCGGGTTTTCCATTTTTTCAACCCCTACGGAGGTTCTCTCCCATGAAGGCCACCGGAACAAATGCCATCAATACGCTCCTGATGCAGGTCAGCGGCCAGCTCAAGCAGCATGGCTGGGCCATGGTCTGCCTGGAATACGGCGGACATCCGTATATCGTGACCATCGGCCTGGAGCGGGCCTTCGGGCATCCGGAGTTGGAAACGCTGGGTTTGCCGGAGGAACTGGGCAGAAAATTCCTGGGGGAACTGGTGGCCCGGATCAAGGAGGGAGTCCGGTTCCACTCCGGCGATTTCTTCTCCGACATGGTCCGGGGCTATGACCTGTTCCTGGTGCGCAATCCCCTGAACCCGGACGGCCCTTCCCTTACCGGCAAGCGGCTCCGCCTGGTCTGGCCCGATGCGCGCCACCGCTATCCCTGGCACTCCGACTGCGATGCCGATTGTGCGGTCCAGCGGCTGCTCCCCCGCATCGAAGGGCTCTCCCTGGAAGGCTTCCGGGCCATGATGGCCCAGGTGAAAAACGCCAGCTAGCCGCCTGTTGCCCTCCCGGGTTTCGCCGCTTCGGCCAAACCGACTCATCCCGCCTGTTCCCACGGGGGTAAATATCTGGCAGAATTTTTCTTTGGCCGGCTGCCGACTGCTGGTACTGCCGGCGCTGCTGGTACTGCCGGCGCTGCTGGTACTGCCGGCGCTGCTGGTACTGCCGGCGCTGCTGGTACTGCAAAATGTCGCGTGCCCCCCAGGGGACATCCCGTTAACGCATCTTCAACTGCCAATAAATGACCAGACAGTCCCGCAAAAAAGACTCCACCCCGTCCGGCAAGGGAAAGGGTGAAGGCAAAAAGCCAGCCCCCGCCGCACAGGCTGCCGCTTCCTCCGAGGCCCCCCGCTCGCTGGCCCCCCATCATCTCCGCCTGTTCGCCATCATGGTGGACTACCTGCTGGCGGTGGTGCTGCTCAAGATATTCGAGCAGACCATCATGCCCGCCCAGTGGGATCTGGCCATGTGGGATCAGGGGCATGATATCCACGGCGACGGGAACCCCTGGGCCTGGGGAGCGGGGCTGTTCACCCTGCTGTTTCTCAAGGATTCCCTGGGCGGAACCAGCCCCGGCAAGCTGATCGCCGGGCTGAAGGTGGTGCGCAGCGAACAGCCCGACCAACCCCCCCCGTTCAAGCGCGTCGTGCTGCGCAATCTGTCCCTGCTGGTGGCCCCCGTGGATGCGGTGCTGGTGTTCATTGATCCGTATTTCCGGCGGCTGGGCGACCGTCTGGCGGGTACGGTGGTGGTGGTGCCGGCCGACCTGTCCCCACCCACCAGGCGGATGTTCATACTGCTGATCCTGTTTCTGGCTTCGCTGCTGGCGACTTTTCTGCTGGCCCGGCGCAACCTGTTCCGCACCTCGGCCTATCAGCTGGCGGAGCAGGCCCTGCTGCAGTCGGAGGCGGTGCGGTTGGTGGTGGGCGCGCCCGTGGAGCCGGGCAGTGACCCGGACATCCAGTGGCCCCCGGAGGACCTGGGCGAGGCCGCCACGGTCAAACTCCAGGCGGAGGGCCCCCTGGGCGAGGTGGATGTGCTGGTGGAACTGCGCAAGATCCCCGGTCAGAAGGCCTGGGAGGTCTACGAGGTCCGTGTGGAGCAGAAACAGGAGGAAGAAAAACCCACCGACCGCCAGGGCGCGGGTTCCCGGCCCCTGGAGCAAAAAGACGCCCCGTCTTCCCGTTGAGCGGCTTTCCCCCATGGCCGGGCGGGCTTGCCCTCCGGCCCGGCTTATAACAGAATATGCCCACCGGGACCTGAGCGGCCCCGCCGGCGGATGCCGCCGGAACAACCGGCCATCCCATAACCCGCATAACGTCACGCCATGCCCACCTTCTTTGCTATAGATACCATGGCGGTGCTTTACCGCTCCTACTTCGCCATGATCAGCAAGCCCCTGGTGAACTCCAAGGGGATAAACGTGAGCGGGATGTTCGGGCTGACCACGTCCCTGCTGGGCATACTGGAGCGTGAGCGGCCGGACTACCTGGCGGTGGCCAGCGACACCCCCGAGCCCACCTTCCGGCACAGGCGCTATCCGGCCTACAAGGCCACCCGGGAGAAGATGCCGGATGACCTGGTGGGACAACTGCCCTACATCCCCCGGCTGGTGGAGGCCCTGGGCCTGCCCTACCTGCTGCTGCCCGGCTGGGAGGCCGATGACATCATCGGCACCCTGGTGCGCCAGGCGGAGACCGCCGGAATGGACAGCTACATGGTCACCGGGGACAAGGACTACATGCAGCTCATTGGCGAGAAAATCCGCATGTACAGCGCCCGGGGCGATGCCGTGACCATCACCTCCAGCGAGGGCGTGACGGAAAAGCTGGGCTGCGTGCCGGAGCGCGTGGTGGACCTGCTGGCGCTGACCGGGGATTCCTCCGACAACGTGCCGGGAGTGCCGGGGGTGGGCCCCAAGACCGCCGCCAGACTGGTGGGTGAGTATGGGGCCCTGGAGAATATCTACGCCCACCTGGACGACCTCAAGGGCAAGCTGCGCGAGAACCTGGAGAACCACCGCGAGGCGGCCTTTCTGAGCCGGGAGCTGGTGACCATTGATACCGCCGTGCCCCTGCCGGTGAAGGTGGAGGAGCTGGCTCTGCACCCCCGGCCCCTGGAGGGCAATCAGGCTCTGATCGAGCTGTTCACCGAGCTGGAATTCCAGCGGCTGCGCGACCGCCTGATCAGCCAGGGCGCCCGGGCCCGGCTGGCCGCCGAAGCGGCAGCAGGAGCAGGCGAAGGGGCAGGCGAAGGCGCGGACCAGCCCGGCCGGAGCGCCGCACCCCCGGTGCAGGGCGAGCTGGCGCTGTTCGATGTGCCGGCCGCCCAGGCCAGCCCGGAGGGCTATTACACCCTGAAGTCCCTGGCGGCCATCGAACACCAGCTGGAGAAGTGGAAACAAGCCTCCCTGCTGGTGCTGGACACGGAGACCACGGGGCTGGACTATCTCCAGGACCGGATAATCGGGCTGTCCTTCAGTGTGGAAGCCGGGGAGGCATACTATATTCCGCTTAACCATCCCCGGCTTGAAGAACACAGGGAGCGGGTGCTGGAACTG
>JAOUPZ010000009.1 GCA_029879595.1 Deltaproteobacteria bacterium
GTTCTGGGTGTCCGAGACGTGTACCTTGATATTATTGGTGAAGTCCTCAAGTTCGGCCACCATCAGCAACTTGAACGGCCCCAGGTCCGGGTTGATGCTGATACCCAGGTTATAGGTCGAAGGGACCACCAGTCTGTCAGGAGGGTCAACCGGGTTTTGAACCGTGTTAGGGTTGTCCAGTTCCAGCCCGCCCAGGTTGTGCATGGTCATCCCCCACTGCCCCCGGAGTTTGCCCATGAACGCCAGACGCCAGATTATCCCCAGGTCAAAGGCCCTTGTTTCGTAGGAATATCCATCCTTGGGCAGGGAAAGGGTCATGGTGTCGGTGAACTGCTCGGTCTTGGTGCGTTCTATGTACGTCAGATCCTTCAGCCCCAATCCCAGCAGAAGCTGTCCGTCCTTGGTGTGAAGGGAAAAACCGTACAGCATTCCCTCCACAGTTTTATGCTCGGTGTACAGGTTGTCCGGCGGGGTCTGGTTTAAAATATCGAAGGTGCCGTCACCATTGTCGTTAAAAAACAGCTTGAGGCGGTCCTGCTTTATCATGCCAACCCCGAAACCGAATCCCATGGCACCCAGGTTGGCCACCAGGTTGTAATATCTTTCCCAGCGGAAATGCTGAGACTCCCCGGCGTATTCATCATAATAATCAATGAGTCCGAGTGTGGTATTCCGGTTTTTGACAACTTTTAGTTTTTCAAACACATTCATCAGCTGGTCCATTCCGGGGATGGGCATCAGCTTGACGGTATCGGTAAGGAAGTAGTTATCCTCCATGTCCAGGGTAAACTGGCCGGCCACCTTCACCCCCATCAGGTACTGGGACAGTCCGGCGGGATTGTACAAAAGCGAAGACTCACCCCGGGCCACCGATGTGAAGCCGCCTCCCATGGCCAGCGCCCTCAGATCCGACTGCATGAAGCTTTGCAGGTCCAGGTGTTTCTCATGATGGCTTGCCAGCACAGGGGACGCGGCCAGGGTTACCATCAGCAGCAATGCCGGTACGGCTCCCTTCAGCCAGCACCCGGGCCGCCACACGCCTGAAAATGTCTTTTTGGTATTGTTCTTATTTTTCATGTCCATGCTTTTCACAGCTGATAATGTTATCGCTTTCCTGCCGGTAAAATTCCGTTTTGTGCTCTCAGGCCATATTACATATTTTAAAAAAAACACGGCGGCAACCGCCCCGGTCATGAGCCATGGGCCCTGCTATCCGCCAGCACCTTCTCCACAGGCCTTGCTGCAAGAACTCTTCCATGTAACGTCCGTATGCAGCCCGTGGCCACCTGCCCGACAGTTCCCGCCAGGGGGCAGGGAAGTCTTTTCACTGGCAATGTCTATGATTCTACCATGGAAATAGCGGGTAATAAATTCAGAGGCCGGAATATGACGTCGGACGGATTGCCCTCCACAGTCAGAGTCAGGTGGATCTGCCGGTCCCTGAAGCATAAACCACAGCGGCACCACGCGGCTGCCAGCTTGCTGTTGTGATAGATTTACTCACGGCAACCGGCCAATCCGCCCGGCAACCGGCTGCAGCCCGCAGGCTTGAATACATAAATAAACAACGACTTTTTTCACGAATTACCGGCCCCGCTGGATGGGCCTGTGGATGGGCCTGTGGATGGGCCTGTGGATGGGCCTGTGGATGGGCCAGCTGGAAAACCTGTTGGTGTCGGCATTTTTCCAGAGGGGCTTCAGCGGGAAAAACAACTGCCGCTAGCCGGATTTTTCTGCGCAGCAACCTCACCGAAAATACACGCCCTGCTGATTTTCCCGGTTTCCAATCCGGGCCTGATGACGTGTTTTGTTGTAATATCGACACGGTTGGGAGGCGAAAATGCATCAGTCCCCTGCCTTCTGTTGCCAATTCCTGCCTTCGCCAGCCTTCCGGAAACCCTCCGGGATAACGCTGTAAAAGGTGGGGTCTCAAAAACCTGTTGCCCCGGACCGGGAAAACCGATGGAAAATCCAAACATTGGCTATCTGCTGGACAGAAAACGGAATATTCTCCACTCCGAATCCGGAATGATTCTGCACCCTGAAAGCAGAACCTGGAAACCCGGCACTACCGGAGAAGGCGGGAAAGATCACCGTCTCGACCCTGTCAGTCCCACGGAGGCCGTGGCCTGGCTGCAAACACTCAGCGGATACCCCTTGAGGACACCCGTGGGGGTGATCGGCCCGCGGGAGCCCGACCCGGAGCAGCTGCAAACCGCCGAACTGCTGGGCCGGCGCCTGGGGGAAATGGGGGTGTTCATGCTCTGCGGAGGGCGGGGCGGGGTAATGGAAGCCTGTTGCCGGGGCACCTCCGCCGCCGGTGGGATAAGCATCGGGCTGCTACCGGACGAGGAGCCCCAGGAGGCCAACCGCCACGCCAGCATCGTGCTGGCCTCCGGCATCGGCCCGGCCAGAAACGCCATACTGGCCCGGGCGGCTCTGTGCCTGGTAGCCGTGGGAGGTGGAGTGGGCACCCTTTCCGAGATGGCCCTGGGCATTCAGTTCAATCGCCCGGTAATCTCCCTGTGCAATGCTCCCCATGTTCCCGGGGCGATCCAGGCGGCCAGCCTGGATGACGCCCTGCAGCAGGTGGCCGCAATAGCACTGAACTTTTTTTCACCTGCCTGAGAGTTCATGGATTTATCCGGGGCGCCATGGTAATATTTCGCCCACAAAGGCTGAGGAATGTTTAAATCCGAAAGGGGTTTATTCCGGGTTGATCAATCTGTTATTATGCTGTTTTTCCACTGCGGGCTCTGCACATTTTTTATTTTCGGCCGGACCCGTGCATCTGAAAACTACCACGTGGCCATTTTTTCTCATTTCCTTCAATGTCCCCTAGCAAGAATTCCACCGAAAAAAAGTCCACCGCCGAGTTGCAAAAACTCAAGATGGAATACATCAACAAGCTGGCCAGCACCTACCGGCCGGGCCTTGACAGGGTGATCACCCCGGAAAATGTCTTCCAGGAGGCCGTCACGACTGGCAGGGACGTACTGGAGGAACTGCAGCACGTCCTGTTCCTTCCCGGCTCGGGGGTACAGGGGCTGGAAAACCTGGATGACTGCCTGGCGGAAATACAACGAGGGAAAAGCGTTCTGTTTATGCCGGAACACCGCGGAAACTTTGATGTGCCATCGTTCAACGCCCTGCTGCGCTGCGAAGACTCCCACTATCATGAAGTGCTGGACCGGCTTATATATGTGGCCGGACGCAAGCTCAACGAGTCCTCCGACCTGGTAAAGATGTTCAGCGAAAAATACGCCCGGCTGATAATCGTTCCCCGCCGGGAGTACCCGCAGGCGGCGGATCAGGAAACGGAGGAACAGCGTCAGGCCCGCGAGGAGTTCGAAAAAACCGCCTCACGGATAAACCGGGCCGCCTTCCGTGAGATGTTACGGCTGAAAAAGCAGGGCCGGATCTTCGTACTGTTCCCCATGGGAGGACGCCTCAAGGAAGGCCACCACAACCGCCCCGTCCGCGAGGCGGCCAGCTATCTGGAAACCTTCGACAGCGCCTATCTGATCAGCATGGACGGCAACGCGCTGCCGCCGTTAAGCAGGATGGAGGACGAGGTGCCCATGCAGGACAAGGTGGTGTTCCGGGTTGGTCCGCGACTGGACACCGCTGAGTTTCTCGGGGTTCAGCGGAAACTCTTTGCCGATTTGCAGGCAAAGGGCGATGTTTCCCCGGATATGGATGCCGAAATGTTCACCATGGAAAGGGTCATGCAGATGCTGGAGAACCTTCGGCTCACCGGCCGTTACGAGAGCTGACCCGGAACCGGCCCGCACCCATGCAATTTCACGGACATCTAAGGGGAGCCTTCCTGGCCGCCGGGGTCAGCGCGGGGGTGGCCCTGGCTTCCGGATATGCCCGGCCGGACAGCGGTGCCCTGGCTGAATTTCTCACCGACCCGCTGGCGCCGGGAGATGTGCGCACCCTGGCCGGTGTGGCCGCCACGGCCTGGTTCATGGCGCTCTTTCCGGACCTGGATGTGGCCTCGGTGCCCCAGCGCTGGTTCCTCCGGGGCATGTTCGCGCTTTTGGTGGTCTGCTTTGTGGCAGGCCGGATGGAACTGTTCGCCGTGCTGGCCTTCGCCGCCCTTTTGCCGCTATTGCACCAGCACCGGGGCTGGTCCCATCATCCCACCGCGCCATTCGCGATTTCCTTCCTGCTGGCCCTGGTTCACGAGTGGCTCCGCTCACGCTCGGCCTGGATGCTGGGGTTCAGCTGGGACAATATCGCCGCTGTTCTCACCGGCTACTGGATGTATGTGCTGGCCGCCGTGCTGGGTCACTACACCCACCTGGCGCTGGATGTCCGCCTGCCACGGCTGTTCGGGGGACGCCGCCGAAAGCGCTGATGGCCGCTGTTTCCGCGACCCGTCAGGCTCCCGCAGTATCCCGGGCCTTGCGAATCTGGTTGAAGAACCGCTCCCGGGCATCGGCCACCTTGCGGGCCTTCTGGGCCGCTGTCATCTTACCCTGGCCGGCCGGGGCCTCGCCGTCGAACAGCTCACGGTCAATTTCCAGCAGAAACCGCGAGGGCTCTTGTTTCTCCTCCTTGCCCCAGCGCTTGCGCGTTTTGGCCATGGAGAGCACCAGTTCGTTGCGGGCCCGGGTGAGGGCCACATAGAACAGGCGGCGCTCCTCGGGTTCGCCGCCCTCGGCCAGCGAACGCTTGTGGGGAAACACCCCATCGGCCAGCCCCACCAGATACACCCGGGGGAACTCCAGTCCCTTGGCGCTGTGCACTGTTAGCAGGGTCACCATGGGGGCGCCCTGCTGCTCGTCGTCCTCCGGCAGGCTCATCAGGGTCACATGCTCCAGGTAGGTTTTCAGCTCCGGCCCGCCATCTTCATCGCTTCCCCGGGCGGTGAACTGGTCAATGGCAAACTCCAACTCGTGAATCAGGCTCACGGCGCGGTCCTTGGTCTTGGAGTCGGCCTTCTCCTTTTCCACCGCCCGGTGGAACTCCAGCTCGCCCATCAGTTCACGGAACACCACCCCCAGGGGCTCGGCTTCAAAGCGCCGTGCGTAGCGCCTGATCAGGCTGGTGAAGCGCTCCATGGCAGTGGCCGACGCCGGGGAAAATTCGGCGAATTTGCTGGCCTCCTCCATCACCCGGAAGGGCGGGCGTCCCTGGTGGGCGGCATATTCCATCAGGCTGGCCTGGGTGGACTTGCCGATGCCCCGGCGGGGGAAGTTCATCACCCGCTGCAGGGAGACCTCGTCGAAGGGGTCCACCATCAGCCGCAGGTAGGCCAGGGCGTCCTTGACCTCCTTGCGCTCATAGAACCTGGTGCCGCCCACCACCTTGTAGGGGATGCCGTCGTCGCGCAGGGCCTCCTCCACCTGCCGCGACTGGAAGTTGGAGCGGAACAGGATGGCGAAATCCCCCCAGGGAGAGTTTTCCCGCATGTGGGCCAGCCGCATGTGCGTCAGCACCTTTTCCATCTCATCCATCTCGCAGCTGGCCTCCAGCCACAGCAGCAGCTTGCCCGGCCCCCTGGTGCTGCGCAGGGTTTTTTCCTTGCGCTGGGTGTTGTTGCCAATCACCTGGTTGGCCGCGGAAAGGATGGTGCCGGTGGAGCGGTAGTTTCTTTCCAGGCGCACCACCCGCGCACCGGGGAAGTCCCGCTCGAAATCCAGAATGTTGCCCGGCTCGGCCCCCCGCCAGCCATAAATGGACTGGTCATCATCACCCACCACGCACAGATTGCCATGGGGACGGATGGCATGGCGGAGCATGTCATACTGGGCCCGGTTGGTGTCCTGGTACTCGTCCACCATCACATGGGAATAACGGGAGAAAAACTGTTCGGTCGCCGCCGGGTGCTCCCGGCACAGTTGCAGGGACAACTGGAGGATATCCTCGAAATCAATGGCGTTCATGCGCTTGAGGGTATCCTGATATTCGGCCATCAGCTTGCCCAGGAACAGATCACGGGGCGCATCGCGGTGGCTGGAAAGCTCGGCGGCGGTCTGCCCCTTGCTCTTGGCCACCTGCAGGGCGAAGTGGGCGTCCTTGTGGGAAATCAGGGCCTCCTCGTAGTTGCCCTCCTCAATCAGGGTGCGCACCACTGCCTGCTGGTCCTGGGTATCATAGATCACGAAGCCCGGACGGTATCCCAGCTTTTCGATATGGGCCCTG
The DNA here is from genome assembly GCA_029879595.1 of Deltaproteobacteria bacterium. Classification (GTDB taxonomy): domain Bacteria; phylum SAR324; class SAR324; order SAR324; family JACQKK01; genus JAOUPZ01. Next base: position 6,157 of record JAOUPZ010000009.1, read on the forward strand.
AGCAGCCGTACGCCCAGGCTGTGGAAGGTGCAGATGGTGGGCCGTTTGGCCGGCGGGATGCGCCGCCCCTTGAGCAGGGCCTTAACCCGTTCGACCATCTCGCGGGCGGCCTTGTTGGTAAAGGTCACCGCCAGGATGCGCTCGGAAGGCACTCCCTCATGGGCCACCAGATAGGCGATGCGCGTGGTGATGACGCGGGTCTTGCCGCTGCCCGCACCGGCCAGCACAAGCAGCGGCCCCCTGGTGGTGGTAACCGCCTCGCGCTGCTCGGGGTTTAACGTTGTAATATCCAGCTTCATCCCTGAGTTGCCTTACTCCCTCTGACCGGATCCCTGGTCATTATTATTTCAACCTGACTTCAACTTGATTTCAACTCCAGGCCGGATGTCCTGTTCCGGCGGCTGCCCTTCAACAGGCCAGCAACCAGTATCGGCCAAATCCAGGATAAAGAGCAAGGGAGGAAATCGGCCCTTGCCGCCTGCAAAAATCCGCATTGATAAGGGGATGTTTTTGAAAAGCCCCTGGTAAATAGCTGGAACTATTAAACTAAACAAAAATAACATGCGTCGTTTATCAAAGGCAGACGCAAGATCCGGAAATGCCAGGTTGAGTTCTCCGGCCTGTACGCCAAACCATGACTGGGAGCCGGCTGCAGGTGATCAGGCCTGGCCTGTCCGGCGCTGGAAAAACCAAGCGGATATTGTTCGCGTAGAACCACCACTAGCAGGTGTGAAGCAGTTGGTTAATATCAATTCATAAAGATTGTTTTTATTTTCTTGCTTTTTATTATGGGGTTCATTAATACCTGAAGTAATGAAGCAGCAAAGCCCTGGGCCGAACGGTTTCAAGCGAAATCATTCGAGCAATATCACCGCCTGGGAAAAGCTCCTGCCAAAGCGGCCAAAGGGGAGCGCGCCATAAACCACTGAACATTCTGTTTTCTTTTCGGGAGGATCACCATGTCCGGGTTCATGCTGAAGTCTGGAAGGCTCACCTGTTCCATCAACAAATTGGCTCTTGCCTTTTTCACGGCCCTGACCATTTTCGCGCTGACCGCCTGTAACAGCCCCACTGAAGAGGAAACCCCGGCGGCTCCCCTGCCGGATCTGATCACCGTCACCCCGGCCAATACAACCATAGCCCTGGGGGTGACCCTGCAGATGACCGCCCAGGCGACCTTCCCGGACGGTTCGGTGGTTGATGTCACGGAAGAAATGAACTGGGCCTCCAGCGACGACACGACGGCCACAGTGCAGACAAGCGGCGACACCACCCCCGGCCTGGTGGCATCCCTGGCCGTGGGCACCGTGACCATCACCGCGACCTATGGCGAGGACATCGTATCCGGCTCCACCACGGTTAGCATTACCGCCGCGGAGCTTACCGCCATCACCGGCATCGCGCCGGCCAATCCTTCCATCGCCCTGGGCCGGACCCAGCAGTTCACGGCCACCGGCAGCTTCACCGATGGCAGCACGGGCGTTGATATCACCGGCATGGTCAACTGGTCGTCCAGCGATGAAGCCGTGGCCACCATCAATTCAACCGGCCTGGCCGACAGCGCAGCCGAAGGCCCCACAACCATCACCGCCGACTATACCGGCCTGACGGGCCAGTCCACCATTCTGACAGTAACCGCGCCCGAGCTGATTGCGATTACCTCCGTCACGCCCGCCAACACCACCATCGCCAAGGGCACCACACAGCAGTACTCCGCAACCGGCAATACCACCGACGCCACCGGCACTGATGTCAGCGCCATGGTAAACTGGTCGTCCAGTAGTGAAGCCACGGCCACGATTGCCACCGGCGGACTGGCCTCAGCCCTGACCGAGGGGGAGACCACCATCAGGGCCGAAAGCCTGACCGATTCCAGCATTTTCGCCGAAACCACCCTCACGGTGGGGCCGGCAGCCCTGGCAACGGTAACCGCCATCTCGCCGACTACCGCCACCATCTATCTGGGGGAGACCCAGCAGTTTGCGGCCACAGGCACCATGACCGACGGCACCACCGGCGTGGACGTAACCAGCCGGGTCACCTGGAGCACCAGCAGCAACTCCATCGCCACCATCAACTCCGCGGGTCTGGCCACCGGTGCCGGGCAGGGGACGGCCATCATCACCGCAGCAGCCCCGAGTGGAAGCTCCGTGGAAGCCTCGCTGATCGTGAATCTGCCCACGCTAACCGCCATTTCCACGGTCACTCCCGCCGCCACCACCATCGGCCTGGGTGAGACACTCCAATACACGGCCACCGGCAACACCAGCCTGGGCAACGATTTGAATATTACCAACCAGGTGATCTGGGAGAGTTCCAACGATGCCTTGGCCAGCATTGACGCTACCGGACTGCTCACCAGCAAATCCCAGGGAACGGTGACGGTCACCGCCCGGAACCAGGACAGCAGCCTGAGCCAGAGCACAACCCTGACCATCGGCGCGCCCAAACTGACCGCCATCACCTCCATTATCCCGGATACCCTGGATCTGGCTCTGGGTGAATCCAGGGCCCTAACGGCCATGGGCAACACCACCTATCAGACAGACGTGATCGTATCCCCCCTGGTCAACTGGTCCTCCGACGACGAGGGTGTGGCCACGCTCTCGGGGGCAACCGTGAGTTCAGTGGCCGAGGGTTCGGCAAACATAACGGCCTCGGATCCGGGCGGAGTTTTGGCTTCGGTGTCCATCCAGGTCAACGTGGGCCCGCCGGCCATCTCCACCCTGGAAAGCCTGTCTCCGCTGGGTGCAACAGTGCCGTTGGGAATAAACCAGCAGTTCACGGCCCTGGCAACCCTGACCAACGGAGCCACCGCCCAGAATGTTACTAGCACGGTTATCTGGCAAAGCAGCGATGAAAGTGTGGCCATCATAGACTCTGCGGGAATGGCCACCACTGTGGGCGAAGGCACGACGGACATCATCGCAATGGACCCCCGGGGCCAGGCCGAGAGCATCTTGACCTCCTTTATTGTGGGGCCGCCGGAACTGGTAGGCATTACCTCCATTTCCCCGGCAGGGCCGCTGACCCTTGCGTTAGGAGACACACAGCAGCTCTCCGTTTACGGTGACACGACCTTTGAAACAAACGTGGTTATCAACGACCTGATCGTCTGGGATACGACCAATTCCGAAGTAGCATGGGTGAACGCCACCGGGCTGCTATTCACCGAGGCTCTTGGCACAGTTACCATCTCTTACGGCGAGGCCGGTGACTTAACCCATTCCTTTACCGTGACGGTGGAAACACCCCCTCCGCCTGAACCCGTGGGAGTTTCCATCACTCCGGCGGATGCAACCGTGCCTGTGGGAACTAATGAGTTTTTCACGGCCTGGCTTGTTTATTCCGATGGCAGCCAGGAGGACATCACTGCTCGGGTATTCTGGGATCTGGACGACTATTCCCTGGCCATGTTTGACGAATTCTCACCGGGCTTTCTGAATACATTCTGGGAAGGGGAAACCAACATCACGGCAGATGACACGGCGTACTCAGGGTTCACCGGCACAACATCCCTCATCGTGGGCCCGCCCATAGTAATCTCTGCCGGATTATATCCCAGCATGGCCTACATGTTCGTGGGCGATACCATTCATTTCGACTACGTCGAGAACATGTCTGACGGATCACAACAAGTGGCAGCGCTTGATCCCTCGGCATACTCCCTGACGGCGGGGGGGGCGGCCAGCCTGACCGACGGCTCGGTCACCGCCAATTCGGTCGGCAGTGAGACCCTCACCGTCACCGTGGGTGAGGGGGCCTATGAGGTGGGCATCATCATCTCCGATCCCGCAGCCATGACTTTGGATACGCTGACCTCTGACATGGGCAACACGGGCACGGCAACGCCCATGGAGCCGGTCGAGGTTATGCCCGACATGTATGACCCGTCAATTATGGCCGTTTTGGACCAGACTGCGGGCCCCGGCAGCATGATATTCATGGCCCAGTACTCATACTTCGAGGGTATGTTTGATGAAACCCTGTTCATCACTACCGAAGGCCCAGGCCCCGGCACCTATTGGGTAAGTGAAGCCGGGTTCACCATGGGTATCTATTTTGGGGTAGAATCAATGTTGTTTGCCAACTCGGGAGTGGTCAACATCACCCAGGGCTCGGCCCAAGATGACGTATACCTGATCAGCTTCTCACTGGAAATGTGCGACATGTTTACTGGCTGCGACGCCGGCACCACGCCGCTTTCCGGCAATATGAGGGCCACCAGGTCAATGCCCAATATAGGCAGCGCCTATTACCCGGATCAGTTGGATACAGATTGGCCCCAACTGGAGACCCTGAACTCCATCTACGGGGGCAGCCTCGCCGCTTATCCCGATGAGATCAACTTCTACACCTTCCTGGCCAACTCCACCGGAGAGTTCCAGGTAGTGCTGGACAACCCCAACGTGAACCTGCAGGAGTGGACAGACTCTGCCTACACGGCCCAGGGAGACGCCACCTGCACCACCGTGGACACTTTCAAGATTTGTCCCATCTTCGTCTCCCAGTACCAGCAAGGTACGTTCTCCCTCAGCGGAGGCGACCAGACCGTGGAGGTAAACATCATTCCTCCGGTAAGTGGCTGGTTCGGAGGCGGTATGTTCGAATCTTTTATCTATCCCGGCATTGACCGGTGGATTTTCCTGCAAGGCGCCTCTCCCGGCTACGCGGGTTATTTTGGCATCTCTGGATTTGGAGAAGATTACGATCTGTATGTATACCAGGAGGATGGAACAACCCTGCTCTGCTCCTCAACCACCGTGGGACCAGATGACGAAATGTGCTCCGATATAGTTACCGGGAGCAGCGTGGTGATCAGGGTATCGTCCCCCACTGGGGTAGTGGGAGATTTCTATCTGGATGGTTACCAGGAATGATGAGCACTGGGCCGCAGGGTCCTTGCCTGACTGACTCCCGGCCTCGCCGGCCGGGAGCCTGAACGCGCACCAGGAGGCGCACCAGGAGACGCACTAGGCCACGGATCATCCGCACGAAACACCAACCCCCGGAGCACCAGGGCCGCTGCCCACGCTGCCGGGGGTTTTTTTTTTACTTTTTAAAAGGGGATGGGCCTGTCCGGGGCGCCCCGGATTGGCCGGTATGCGGAGGCGGATTTATTCCTGCCGCGGGCCGCCGTTCATATGCTCGGCCAGGTAATCAGCCAGTTTATCGAAGCCCACGCGCTCCTGCTGCATGGAATCGCGGTGGCGCACCGTGACGGCATTGTCCTCCAGCGAGTCGAAGTCCACAGTCACGCAGAACGGTGTGCCCACCTCGTCCTGCCGGCGGTAACGGCGCCCGATGCTGCCCGCCTCATCGTAGTCGCACACAAACCGTGCCTGCAGGCCCTCATACACCTGCATGGCCTTCTCCTCCAGTTTCTTGCTCAGGGGCAACACGGCGGCCTTGACGGGCGCCAGCCGGTGATGCAGACCCAGCACCACGCGCTTCTCGCCGCGCACCTCCTCCTCGCGGTAGGCATCGCAGAGGAAGGCCAGGGCCAGCCGGTCTGCGCCCAGGGCCGGTTCCACCACATGGGGGATGTACTTGTCGCCGCTCACCGGGTCCACATAGGCCAGTTCCTTGCGCGAGTGCTCCTGGTGCTGGGTCAGGTCAAAGCATCCCCGATGGGCGATGCCCCACAGTTCGCCCCAGCCAAAGGGGAACCTGTACTCGATATCGCTGGTGGCGTTGCTGTAGTGGGATAGCTCGGCCTGCTCGTGATCGCGCAGCCTGATTCTCTCGGTGTCCATGCCCAGGCCCACCAGCCAGTCCCAGCAAAACTGTTTCCAGTGGGTGAACCATTCCTGCGAGGTATCCGGATGGCAGAAAAACTCCAGTTCCATCTGCTCAAACTCCCGGGTGCGAAAGATGAAGTTGCCGGGGGTGATCTCGTTGCGGAACGACTTGCCGATCTGGCCGATGCCGAAGGGCACCTTCTTGCGGCTGGTTGTGCAGACATTCTTGAAGTTGACGAATATGCCCTGGGCGGTCTCAGGACGCATGAACACCGTGGATGAACTGTCCTCGGTCACGCCCACGAAGGTCTTGAACATCAGGTTGAACTGGCGGATGGGGGTGTAGTCCAGATTGCCGCAGGTGGGGCACTTCAGCTCCTTTTCCACCAGGAAGGCCTGCATCTGCTCCTCGCTCATTCCCGCAGCCTGGGCGGGGTTTTCGCCTTTTTTCTCCAGGTACTCCTCAATCAGCTTATCGGCCCGGTGGCGGGTCTTGCACTGGCGGCAGTCCACCAGGGGGTCCGAAAAGCCCGCCAGATGCCCGGAGGCCTCCCATACCCGCGGATTCATCAGGATGGCGCTGTCCAGGCCCACCACATCACCACGGTCCTGGACAAAGTTTTTCCACCAGGCCTGCTTGATATTGTTCTTCAACTCCACTCCCAGGGGGCCGTAGTCCCAGGAGTTGGCCAGACCGCCATATATTTCCGATCCCGAATATACAAATCCCCTGCGCTTGGCCAGTGAGACCACGGTTTCCATCGTAAATGTCATCGTCTTCCGTATCTGATTGTTTTGAGTGGTAATTGGCTCGATTCACCGGCCATTTTCCGGGTTTTCCGGCCAGTGGGAATTATCCCTGTACAGCTTAACCTATCGGAAATTGAAAAGGGAGTCTTTAAGACCGCTTTAAAATGCTCCTGATGTTGACCACAAATCGATCACCAGTTTTAATAATAAATTTTTTGAAATCCTTTGCAATACGCTGTCCCTGTGATATAAATCTTCAGGCATTCTAAATATAAAGGGTTCAAATAAAGGATATAGCGAAAAGGCGGTCATTTTTAAACCGGCAATCCATAAAGCCGGGTGCGGCAGAAAAACACCAGCCACAACAGATGCTTACACCCAGGGCGCAGGGTTGTAGAAATATTCCATGTCCGGCCTTTGCAGGAAGGTTTTCAGGTTGCAGGACCAGCACTCCCGGGGGCCGCAGCATCCAATGCCATCGGGCCTGGCCTGAAAACAAAAGTTTGCCCCTGTGACAGCGGCGCCACACTACTCTCCCCGTGGCGCCGCTCCTTTTTGCCAACGGCACCCCTATTTATTCGCAGTACACCCCCACCTCCGGGTCGGTATCGGCTTTGCCAGATGTGGCAACACTGTTATTCTGATTAATAAGCGGCTGCCCTGGTAATCACCGGCTATTATTTATTAACCGGCAGACAGCCTCATAAACCAAAACCTGATCATATGCATAGCCGGGCCTGGAGCCAGACAGGACGGCATTCAGGATTATTTCACCACATGCTTTTGTCCTGATGCCTTTACCCTGTGGCTTCTCCCTGTGCATTTACCCTGTGCATTTTTCCTGTGCATTTTCCTTGTGGCTTTTGGCAGAGTCATTCATGACCACGGAGCCTGGATCAGATCTTAGGAAACAGAAAAATTATGACGGGAAAAAAAGCAGCGCGCCTGGCCCTTCTCATGGCCATTACCGCAGGAATCGCCCTGGCGCTGACCTACCGTGACCGGTTTTCCGCCCAGAACCTCGAGTCCCTGGTGGGTGAACTGGGTATCTGGGCGCCCCTTGTTTATATTGGCATCTACCTGGTGGCTCCGGCGCTGTTTCTGCCGGGAAGCCCCCTTACCCTGGCCGGCGGGGCGCTGTTCGGCTTTGCCTGGGGCTCCCTGTACACCTTTGTCGGAGCGGTGGGGGGCTCAACACTGGCTTTTCTGATCGCCCGTTTCCTGGCCGCGGACTGGGTGGAAGCCAGAGCCGGCGGGCTGGCCCTGCAGATCAAGCAGGGCGTGGAGCGTGAAGGCTGGCACTTCGTGGCCTTCGTCCGGCTGGTGCCCCTGTTCCCGTTCAATCTGCTCAACTACGCCCTGGGGCTGACCCGCATCCCCCTGGGAACATATGTGCTCACCTCGGCCATTTGCATGCTGCCGGGTATCTTTGGCTATGTGTACCTGGGGTATGCCGGGCGCGAAGCACTGCTGGGCGGGGATGACTGGGTGCGCAAGGCACTGCTGGGTCTGGCGGTCTTCGCGGCCCTGGTGCTGCTGCCGACCATGATCCGGCGCTGGCGTGGCTCCGGCGGGGAAAAGCAACCGAAGTGATTCAACCCTGACCGGACAGGCTACTGGCGGCACTCCCTGCACAGGCCAAAGATACGCAGGGAGTGATGTGACTCGCGGAAGCCGTATTGGCTGCAGATGCTGCTCTGCATTTCCTCAAGGCGCGGGTCGTGGAACTCGGTGACCTTGCCGCAGGAATTGCAGATCAGGTGATCGTGGTGGGCGTTGGGAGATACACTTTCATAGAATGATCGGGCGTTGCCGAAATCAAGCTTTTCCACCAGCTGGCATTCCTGGAGAAGTTCCAGCGTCCTGTATACCGTGGCCCGGGAAACCCTGGGGGTGGCCTTTCTCATGCGCTCCACCAGTTCCTCGGCCTCAAAGTGTTCCTCGTCTTTGAACACCTCGTTTAGAACCGCCCGCCGCTGCCTGGTAAGGCGCAGGCCCTTGGTGAACAGGAGCTTTTCAAAGGCTTCATAGCGGGAAGGGCCGTCATGGGCACGCCGACTGCCTCCGGCGTTTTCACGATGATCTTTTTTTTTGGTTCCTGCCGTCTTTTCCTGGCCTGTCATCTGTCACCGTCCCGGTCTTTTACCTGCCGCCTTCCTTTTCGCCTGTCCGCCTGAATTAACCCTCGGGGTCTTCATGACGGTGAACACGGGTTCCCACTGGACGTTTTAAAGCTGAATAAAAGCAAGGGTTCCATCCGGCTGCCGCAAACCGTCTCCACCCGGATCAGCCGTCCTGGCCGATGGCCTCCACCGGACATGACTCCATGGCCTCGGCGGCCAGTGAGCGTTCATCGTCCGTTTCAGGCTGCTTTTTCACGAAGTCATGCCCCTCCCCTTCGTTGACCGCGAATATCTCCGGAGCGATCTCCGAACACAGATTGCAGTCAATGCAATCCTCGTCAACATAATAGGATCCTTCCGCGTTCTGCGGCCATTTCCGGTTCCGGTCAGCCATTTTTCTCCTGCGATGTTCCTGAGCTGTCGTATGGTTTGCCTGGTTGTTGCTACAGCCCCATTCCCCGTGGGCACTGATGTCATATCTGCCGGTTATTATAACCGGAAAAGAAATGTAGTGGAAACCGGTTTTTCCCGTTGAACAGCAGACAGCCCCACCAGCCTGCACCTGGTGCTGATAAATCGCCATGTTTTACTGAATTGCCGGTTCGGGCCGTATATTCCGGGTGAAGATGGGACGGGTCCGCCACCGGGGGTCCGGAAACAAAGCTCCCGGTCAGAGGCTGTTTTTACAAGCAATTTTGAAATAAACAATTTGGGGGGTTCGCCCACCCCTTCCGGGTGGTGCCGGGGGGCAGCGCCCACCGGCCGAAGCCGGCTTGCTCAGCGGCCGGCTGTAAGCAGATGGGGAAATTTTTCCTTGGCAACCTGAACCATGGCCACGAACTTCGGCACATATTCCGCTGTTTCCTTTCTCAGTTCCAGATCAAAGAAATCATATGTGCGCTGGGACTTCATTTTTCCCTCCATATACACCGGGCCGCCGTTATAGGCCGCCAGGGCCAGAGCCCAGTTATAATTGAACTTCTGGCCCAGCATATCCAGATACTCAGCTGCGGCGATGGTGGCCTTTTTCCAGTTCAGCCGCTCATCGGTGAAGGTTCCCACCTTGAGCCCCATATGTTCGGCGGTCTGCTTGGTGAACTGCCACATTCCCCGGGCACTGCCCGAATCGGCATTGTTGATGAAAACCGACTCCAGCATGGGAAGAAAGGCCAGCTCCAGGGGCAGACGCTTTTGTTTGAATATGCGCTTGATGGTGGGGAGATACCGCTGACCGCGCTCCAGGGCCTTGCCCACGGTTATGGTCCGGTTGTAGTACTCGTAAAATTCCCGCACCCGGGGATGGGTGGAAATCCACAGGGATGGCTTATTGTCCTTGATGTACCCGGCCCGGTAATTGGGCAGGCCCCGGCCCTTGTTGCTGTCGCGGCCCGATTCCCCAAACGCTGGAGACTTTGTTCCCCCATATGTCCTGCCATAGCGGCTGGTGGCGCATGAGGTCATAAACATTGCCAGCGTGACCAGCAGCACCAGATTCAACAATAACTTCCCTTTTTTATAAAATTTTTTTCTCATTATTCGCTCATTCCCCAGGGCGCAAGGTTGGAAGTATCGCGACCGACCAGCCTGAACTTTTGACCTGCTTCAATCCACCGGGGCGCATCCGGGCCCTTGCAGGAACATTCATAACTGGTCAACCACCTGCTTATCTCGTTTGCACATTACAATGCAAGCCGGTTGCCATCATTAGCCGCTCTCCAAATTGGGGCCCCCACCGGCAAAGCCCAAATCATGAAATCCGCCCGAAATTCCTGCTTGGCCTGCTGGCGGATTCTTCCTTTTTCAAGGGTCAGGAAAAACTGCCGCCCCTTGCCAGTGTTTGTTTATGTCTGCGGCATACATCTGTTATGAATAGCTTTTATGGAGCCCGGGGATTTGTTGTTGTTGTTTTCTGCAGAAACAACATTGATATATTCCGCGTGTTGTGATATTTTTTTTAACTGTTTTTCTGGACTGTAATAATTCTTAGCATCCATCACTGGTGTTCAGAAAGCGGCACTGCGGGACGGTGGCGTAAACCCAGAGGGGAAACCAACACAAAGGGAACCTAGGAGAAGAAATGCATAAAAAGGTAATTTGGTTTTTTTTAACTGTTGTAATGGCTCTGGTTCTCGGAGCCTGCGGCGGAGAAGCGGAAAAGGAAGAGCTTAGCTCGGTCACCATCTCTGGAACGATCGACTTCCCCTTCTGGCAATCCGGAGGCTATCTGCTTGCCGCCCTGCCCGATGCCACCGCGCCCGGCAGCGGCAGCGAGATAGCGTACTCATATGCTCCCGGGGGAGCCAGTTCGACCTTCAGCATCAATGTTCCCGGCAACGTGGGGAACATCTATCTGGCGGTTGTCAGTGATGCCAACATGGACAATGCTCCAGGACTGGATGAATATGGCGTCTGTACTCCTGCCATTGCGGTGGCCGATGTCGATATCACTGGCATAGGTGTTACAGGGTTTGCCATCCCGCATGGAGGATGCCCCGCGCCCCCTCCGACGTCAGTCACCCTAAGCGGCACTATTGAAAACTCGGCATATGTCTCCGGAAATTACCATATCTTGGTCTATCCCACCGGGGTTGGCATGGGTCCGGGGAATGACATCTCCAAAGTCGCAGTGCCGGGAGGGAACTTGCAAACCTACGCGGTGACCGTAGCTGCCAATGAAGGCTCGGTATACATCAATGTTTTTGAGGACCAAAATGGCGATGGGGCGGGCCTGGGTGAACCGGGTGCCTGCATAACAGGGATCAATGTGACCACATCGAACCTCAGCAATCTGGACTTTTTCCAGAATCTGGCTGTTCCACCCACCAACTGTCCGGCCCCCTAGGCTCAGAAAGCCTAAGCGGCAGCAGATATTTTCTCATCAGGCGCGTTCCCGGGTTTGCTTTTCGGGGACGCGCTTTTATTATCTCCTGTCAGCCATGCAGCAGTCCGGCCCAGTCTGGCGCGCCGGACGGCCCGGGCAGCGGAGCAGGCAGCAGGGCGTAGTCCCTGCCGGGCTTGGCCTTGCCGGCGGCCGGGTTGCGGGTGGCCAGGTGGGCCTGCAGGGCGTCCAGAAAGCGGAACGGCAGGTCATGGTCGCGCCCCCGTGGAATGCCCAGCCGCGGAGCCCGCAAAAGCATCCGGGGGACCGAGCCAGTGTTGATGATCCGCGGCGCTTCCGGCGTGGCTGCGTCCCCCAGGGGCTGTCCGTCCCACTCCTTCACCTTCAGCCCCAGGGAGCGGCACAGCAGGGTCTGGCCCGAGCAGAGCCGGTTATCCGGACGGAGCGCCCCGGAGGGCAGTGGATTCAGCCGGTGCATACCGGCCAGCATGGCGGCGTGGTCCTCGCCGGGCAGGGCCTGGGGCACTGCGGCTTTGATCAGCACCGCATTGCCACGCCCCCGGCAGGAGATATTGAAGGAGTCTCCGCCCCGAGCATAGTACATGTATATCGTGCCCGGGGAGGCGAACAGTGCATCGCGTTTTGGCGTGTGTCCCAAAGAGGCGTGGGAGGCCCGGTCCCAAAGGTAGTAGGCCTCCGTTTCTATGATCCGGGCGCTGTGGAGACGCCCGTGCACCCTGTGCAGCAGCACCTTTCCGATCAGGTCGCAGGCCACCACCTGGGGATCACGGTCGAAGAAACCGGCCTCCAGAATGGCGAACCCATTGCGGTGTGATCCAGGCATGGCAAACCCGATACTAAGGTGAAAACCCGCTCTCCACCGGACCGGTTTGCCGGAGCATCTGCCAGGCGGTAAACCCGGGGCCCGGTTTTACTTCAGGGCCTTGAGCAACATCTGCTCGTATTCGGTCTTGGAGTGGGCTCCGACCTTATAATCCACCACTTCCTTGCCCTTGAAAAGGGCCACGGTGGGGATGGACATGATGTTCAGGGCACCGGCCACCTCCCGGTTTTCATCCACGTTCAGCTTGCCGATTTTGGCCCGTCCGCCGAATTCTCCCGCCAACTCTTCCATGGTAGGACCCACCACCCGGCAGGGACCGCACCAGGGGGCCCAGAAGTCCACCAGCACCGGAACATCGGATTCGGTGACCTCCTGCATGAAGTTGTCGTCGGTAAGGATAACGGTGTTGGATTGTTCCTGGCTCATGTTGTTCTCCCGGAGCCCCTGCCCAGGCGGCCCCCGCTGTAATTGTTTCTTTGTGCCCACCGGATCTCTGCCGGCAGGCCTTGTTTTCAGACTCGGCGCTCCCGGCCCTGCCGGTCGCCGCTTCCGGTTACAATTACAGTCTAGAGGAAAACCTGCGGGTGAATCTGTGACAAGTTTACACTCCCGGCGGCAGGGCACCCGGCTAGGCCAGGATTTGCTCAAGGGCCTGCGGCAGATGCGGATGCCTGAAGCTGAACCCGGCCCGGAGCAGTTTATCCGGAATGACCCGCTGCCCCTGGAGCAGCAGTTCCCGGCCCATTTCACCCAAAAGCAGTTCCAGCACCAGGGCGGGCAGGGGCAAAACAGCCGGGCGATGCAGCGCCCTGGCCAGGGTGGCCGTGAATTCCCGGTTGCTCACCGGATGGGGGGCGGTGGCGTTCACAGGCCCGGCCAGGCTTTCGTTTTTTACAGCCTCCTCCATGCAGCCCAACAGGTCGTCCAGGTGGATCCAGCTCATGAACTGCCTACCGCTGCCCAGCGGGCCTCCCAGGGCCAGCCGGAAGGGCGGCAGCATCCGGGGCAGCGCGCCCCCTTCTGCGGCCAGCACCACCCCCGTCCGGAGAGCCACCACCCGAATCCCCTGCCGGAGAGCTGGCTCCGCGGCCGCTTCCCAGTCCCGGCAGACCCCGGCCAGGAACCCTTCCCCAGGGGGGCTCTCTTCGCCGAGCCGCTCTTCGCCCCGGTCGCCGTATATGCCCACCGCCGATGAGGAGACCAGCACCCGGGGCGGCCGTTCCAGGGCGGCCAGGGTACGGGCGAGAAATCCCGTGGTGCCGACGCGGCTGTCGTAGATGGCTTTTTTCCGCGCACTGTTCCAGCGCCCGGCGGCGATGTTTTCCCCGCTGAGGTTTATCACCGCGTCGTGGCCCTCCAGAAGGCTCATATCCACCACCCCGGCCCCGGGGTCCCAGGTGATTTCCCCCTCGGCGGCGCGGCCCCTGACCATCCGGCTCACCCGGTGGCCCCGCATTTTCAGATAG